>JAIRWK010000196.1 GCA_031268995.1 Planctomycetaceae bacterium | reverse complement strand
ATGGATTTCTCCAATTTTGATGATTGGGGCTGAACAAACTTTCTGCTGAATTTCATAATAAGGGCGGCAATGATCATATTTTCCGGTAAATATTGACAGTAACTATTCAGTTGCCAAGTGCGGATTTATTTGGATTGGGAAGCTGAATAGTTACAAAAACAAACGTATTATGATATGATAATCCTTACGGACGTTGCCCGTTGACGATGTCGGAGGTACGGCAACTGGAGAAGTTGACGGGACAAAAGATTTTTGTGTCAAGCGGCGTCAGGTATTACGATATGCCGACTTATATTGACGAAACGGAACAACTCAATCCTCGCGACGCTACATTCCTGAAAGCGTTCACGAGCGTAAATTTTGACGCGCCGGATAAAAGCGTTGTGTTGCGCGGCGTAACTTCCGAAGCGGATAAAGTGAAGGCATTACGGATTATTCAAACGGGAAAAGAACGAATCCAAGAGAACGGACGCAACGAGTCGGAAGGTTTTCGCTATTGCGAAATCGACGCTTGGCGGGAAGCAAAATACCAACAAAGCCGTAATCGTGAATCGGAATTTCGCAGAGCAATCGTCGAAGGACAAAAACGCTACGATTCGAACTGAAGTAACGGACAGAGCCGAATTCTCGTTCAAAATTAACAAGCCGGGCAATTATGATGTTCACATTTCTTACTCAGCGAATCCCAACATGATCAGAAAATATCTGGAATTGATACGTTTTAGCCATACGCTTTTTGCGATGCCGTTTGCGATTTTGTCGGCGATTATGGCTTGGGAGATCAATCGGCAATCGGATCCGCCGATTGATTTTCGTCTGTTGGATTTACTTGGGATTTTATTTTGTATGGTTTTTGCCCGAAGTGCGGCGATGGCGTTTAATCGTTGGGCAGACCAAAACATTGACGCGGAAAATCCCCGCACTGTTCGACGGCACATTCCGGCAGGGAACATTTCATCACGGCACGCACTGTTCTTTACGCTTTTTTGTGCGGTTGGTTTTATTGCCGGAACGACGTTGTTTTTACCGAAGAATTTTATTCCGATAATTGCGTCAATACCGGTATTGTTTTTTCTGTGCGGTTATAGTTTTGCGAAACGTTTTACGATACTCGCTCACTGGTGGCTTGGCGCGGCGTTGATGCTTGCTCCCATTGCCGCGTGGATAGCGATTCGTCCCGTGTTTTCAGTCGTGCCTGTTTTTCTCGGTTTGGCGGTGTTGTTTTGGACGGCGGGATTCGACGTCGTTTATTCTTTGCAAGATGAGCAATTTGACCGTAAGAAACGGCTTTTCAGCGTTCCGGCGAAATTCGGAACTCGCTCCGCTTTGAGAATCGCGGCAGCGTCGCATGTGATAATGCTTCTCTTTCTCTTTCTTATTCCATTGAATTATCCGGCTTTCGGCATGTTGACATGGGGAACAATCGCATTCATCGGCGTTATTTTACTGATAGAACATTGGATTGTTAATCCGCATGATCCCAGCCGTATCAATTTCGTGTTTTTTTGGCTTAATATCATCATTTCGCTTGTTTTACTTCTTGTCGGCACGATAGACATTTGGTTAATAAGAGCATAAAATTTCTGTTGAGTTCACATTTGAGGGAGGAATTGATTTATACAATATTGTAACTATTCAGTCGAGTAAACCGAATAAATCCGCACCTGGGTAACAATACGACGACGTCTCCATTGACTGGTCCTCCGAAAGATGTTACTATTGCCGCCCTTATTTATCAAGTTTCCCTTAGTAGCCAACAATGCCCCCAAACGCGCCCTTATGTTTCGTTCCATTTGGTTTGGTAACAATCCATGATCTAAAACATAAGGGAATTAAGGGCGCATGTTGTCGCAATTCGGGCTACTAAGGGAATTTCAGAAAAATAAGGGCGGCACTAATAATATTTTCCGATAAAATAACGGCAACTGAATAGTGACTTATAAATAAGAGCTGCGATAGTGATATGTTCCGGTAAAACTGACTGTAGTACGAAGTTTCTCAATTTCCCTTGATATGAAAAATGTCAAATGAAATTGAGTGACTTTGTAGTAGTTACCCAGTTGCTGTGCGGATGTATTCGGTTTGATCAACTGAATAGTTAAATTATTGGTTTGCGTCAGCTCGCTTTAAGGATAGAGCCAACCAATATTAAGTGCGATGGTTCCAAATGTCATCGGATGCCGCACGATTTGCGAAAGACCGGCTTGACGCATCATTTCGGCAAGCGTTTCACCTTGCGGAAACGATTGAACGCTTTCAAAAAGATGACGATACGCGCCGACCTTTTCTCCAGTAACAAACTGTCCGATTTGCGGCAACAACCGACGAAAATAAAATCGATAAAGCGTCGCAAACCAACCACGTTCCGGTATCTGAAACTCGAGTACCGCAACAGTTCCGCCTGGTTTACAAATGCGAACCATTTCACGTAATCCTTGTATCGGATCAGTCGTATTTCGCAATCCGTAAGCGACATTGACCAACGCAAAAGAATCGTCGGCAAACGGCGTCGCGAGCGCGTTTCCTTCGACAAGTTCAATTTGCGAATTCAACGATGCTCTTTCAATTCGTTTTCTGCCAATATCAAGCATATTAGCGGAAAAATCAAGTCCAACCACTTTGCGTTGCGGATTTTTCGCGGCAAAAGCAATAGCAAAATCTGCCGTACCGGTACAAAGATCAAGAATCGCTCCATCAACCGCCGGAACGAGCCGACGTACCGTTTGCCATCGCCAATACCGATCAATTCCAAACGATAACAAATGATTCAAAAAATCATAACGCGGCGCAATGGTGTTAAATAATGTCTGTATCCGTTCCGGCGATTTATCAATGTTTGGTAATGATGATTTCATCTTTAATGAAGGCAAATATGGCGGCGGTTTCAAATTTACAAAACATACTCTTACTTTTGACAAAATTTACAAGATATAAAAGTCATGTCAATCCTGCTAAAAGAATTATTTTGATTTTATTGTTAATAACTCATGTTACGCATGAGGTCTGTGTAAGTACTTTCTATTGCAATTGTCCGTATCTTTTTAGAATAAAGACGCGTATTTTTTAACAATGATCCGTGTATTTTGTTAGAAGGTAACGATTCAGTTGCCCGAACGGCTTTATTATTGCAGCCCTTATTTATCAAGTTTCCATTAGCAGCCAGCAAAGCCCTCAAAACGCGCCCTTATGCCCTTAATTTGTGAGATAATGGATTTTTATCAAAAAAATTGAACGAAAAATAATGGGATAAGAGAGCATATTGGAAGCAATTCGGGCTACTCAGGGAATTTCAGAAAAATAAGGGCGGCAATAATAATATTTTCCGATAAAATGACGGCAACTGAATAGTTACCAAAACTCAACGAATAGCGACTTAATTTAAAAAACTTATGTGCGTAACATGAGTTAATAACACACATAACACGCATGATTTCTTGGCGGAATTTAAGCACGAAATTCCGCATTACGGTTCATAAAACAACACGATATCAAGATAAATATTTTTAGTGTGAACTTCAGTAGGAGTATTTACATCAACAGTAAATCTATGGTAAAATATCAAATATGTTTTGGAATCGGCAGGTGTATCAGTGTTCAGATTTTAGTAAGGAAATGATTGTATTACCTGTTGATTGATAGTTGATAGGAAGTTGATTTTTATGAGTGTTTCATTGGACAAATTATTAACGATTAAAGAAGCTAGCGAATGGGCGTCTAAACATATCGGAAAAAATGTGACGCCTTCCAATATCTCCTATCTTATTCAGTACGGACGCATTAAAAAAATCGGAAATAACGGGACAACGCAAGTTTCGCAAAACGACTTGATTCAATATTATCAATCATATAACGATTCGCGAGAAATTAATTTCAAAGAACGTTTCGGCGGCAATCTGAATTGGGCGTTGTCTTTTGACAAATACAAAGAAGCGGAAACGACAAAACATGTTCATCGCCTTCATCCTTATAAAGGAAAATTTATTCCGCAACTCGTCGAATATTTTTTAGACGGACACACCGACAATTTTAAGAAAAATGTTTATTTTCGCAAAGGAGACATTGTTCTTGATCCATTTTCAGGAAGTGGAACAACAATGGTTCAAGCGTGCGAATTAGGAATGCACGCTGTTGGAATCGACGTTTCCGCATTTAACAGTTTGATTGGAAATTGTAAAGTAGCACGTTACGATTTAACGGAATTGCAACTGGAAACAATACGTATTACAGACGCTTTGACGCATTATGTTAAAGATTCTAACGTCATTGAATTTGAAGAAAAACTTTTGCAGGAATTGTATCGGTTCAATAATCAATACTTTCCCGTTCCTGATTACAAATACAAATTGCGGAATAAGCAAATCAACGAAGAACAATACGGACAAGAAAAAGAAGAACTCTTTTTGCCGATTTTTCAGCAGTTGGTAAAAAAATATCGAATCCAATTAAAACAAGATAAAAATGAAACATTTCTTGACAAGTGGTATTCGCAACATATTCGTAACGAGACCAATTTTGTTTTTGAAGAAATTAAGAAAATTAAAAATAGCAACGTCAAAAAAATCATAAGCGTTATTTTGAGCCGCACTATCAGAAGTTGCCGCGCCACGACTCACGCAGACCTTGCCACTCTTTTAGAGCCGATTACAACAACATATTATTGCAGCAAACACGGCAAAATGTGCAAGCCGCTGTTTTCTATCTTAAAATGGTGGAAAACTTACGCCAAAGACACGTTAGGCAGATTATGGTATTTCGACAAGTTAAGAACCGACACATTCCAATTATGTTTAACAGGAGACAGCCGCAAAATTGAAATTTTGGAACAAGTGAAAAAAAAGAATTGCGAATTTGGAAAACTTCTTGAAACGCAAAAAATCAAAGGAATATTTTCCTCGCCGCCGTATGTCGGATTGATTGATTATCACGAACAACACGCTTATGCTTATGATTTGTTTGGGTTTGAGCGTAATGACGATTTGGAAATCGGATCATTATTTAAAGGTCAGAAACGTGACGCTCAACAATCTTATATTCAGGGAATTTCCGATGTGTTAAATCACTGCAAACAATATTTGACAAAAGATTACGACGTGTTTCTCGTTGCAAACGACAAATATAACATGTATCCAACTATTGCCGAAAATGCCGGAATGAAAATAGTCAACCTATTTCGCCGTCCGGTATTGAATCGTAGTGAAAAAGACAAAACAGCTTATTCGGAAACGATTTTCCATTTGAAGGAGAAATAAAAATGTCAAGAAAATTAAATTTTGCAAAAAAATATCAAATTGAATGGGAATTGCCGCAAACAGAAATTTCCCAAGAAGAATGGAAGAAAGTAATCGAACTTTCAGAAGACGAAGAGGAAAAATTTGGAGACGAGATTTGGCAGGTCGAATATGAAGATTACTATGAAGTTCCAAAACCTTTGCTTGAGAAAAGAATAAAACAATATAAACTTGTAAACAAAAGATTATCGGATTTTTGCGAAGAATTGCTGCAAAAAAGCGACAAAGATAATGACTACGTAAGAGTAGAAATATTTTAGAAAACAATTGATATGACAACTTCCGAAAAAATAAAAGACGCTATAAAGGATATTATTTGTTCAATGATGAACAGAGTCATGTATAATGTGCTTGAAAAAGACCCTTTTATTCCAGAAAAACATCATTCGCAAAAACCGATTTATGCCGCACTTGTTCCTGATGAAATTTTCAAAGGTTCGCATTTTGAAAGACGATTTGTAACGCCGTTTGGCAATGTTTGGGAAAAATTAGCAGTTATTGCCGGACAGGTGGCTTTTGATAAATCAATTCAAGGTCATGAAATTCACGGACAAATTCCTGAAAATCGATTAAAACGCATTCAAGAAGTTTTGGCAAAATTGGAACATCCCGAAAAAGGAGCAATGCGAATAAAGCCCAATTGGAATGAAGAATTAAAATATATTCTCGAAGGAAAAGGCGAACTTTTGCCCGCAACAGTAATGTGCGATTTGTATTTGGAAAAAGGAAAGAACAAGTACGCCTTTGAATTAAAATCTCCATTGCCGAACAGCGACATAACGAAAGTAAGTAAAGAAAAAATATTGAAACTTTATAGCATGATTGAAAAACCGGTTAAAAACGCTTATTTTGCTTTGCCTTACAATCCTTATGGTCAACGTGAAAATTACAACTGGAGTTTTCCTTTTCGTTGGTTCGATATGAAACAAGATGAAACCGTTATGATAGGCGATGAGTTTTGGGATTTTATCGGCGGAAAAGGGACTTATCAACTGTTCATCGACGAAATCAATAAACTTGGAAATGAATACAAAGAACGTATTTATAAAGAATATCTTGGTATTGATAGCAGATTAAGCAATAACTTTCAACTTTAAAAAACAAAAAGGAACCCAATATGAAACGCTTTTTAATTTTAGCGGTGACGATGTTGAGCGGTTATTCGTTCGGACAGATTGTTGCGGACGAGGGGATGTGGTTGTACACCAATCCGCCGTTGAAGCAGCTTGAGGAAAAATACGGTTTTAAGCCGTCGCAGGAATGGCTTGACCATTTGCAAAAATCGTCGATTCGATTCGGCAACGGCGGGTCGGCGTCGTTTGTATCGCCGAATGGGTTGGTGATGACGAATCATCATGTCGGTGTTTCGACGCTGCAAAGAATGAGTACGCCGGAACGCGATCTGGTCGAACAAGGTTATTATGCGAAAACGCTTGAGGATGAACTCAAGTGTCCGGGAATTGAATTGAACGTCTTGCAGGAAATTCGCGACGTAACCGAACAGATAAAAGCCGCCGTCAAATCGGGATTAGTCGGCGACGCGGCGGAACAGGCACGGCGGGCGGTGATTGCAAAAATCGAAAGCGCGGCAAACACGGAAACGGGCATGAAATGCGAAGTCGCCACGTTTTTCAACGGCGGATTGTATCATCTCTATTGTTATAAAAAATACACCGACGTTCGGCTTGTGTTCGCACCGGAAGACCAAGTTGGTTTTTTCGGCGGCGACCCGGACAATTTTGAGTATCCGCGTTACTGTCTCGACGTGTCGTTCTTTCGGGCTTATGAAAACGACAAACCTGCCGAAACGCCGAATTCTCTCAAATTCAGCGAGAACGGAGCGATTGAAAACGAGCTGGTCGTTGTTTCGGGACATCCCGGACGTACCGACCGGTTTAAAACGATTGCCGAATTGAAATTTTACCGCGACATGCAATATCCTTACACGATGGAAAAAGTGTTCCGCCGCGAAGTTACGTTGAAAGCTCTTGCGGAAACAAGTGCGGAAAATCAGCGTCGGACGCAAACCGAAATTTTCCGATGGACGAACACCCGCAAAGTGCGGTTGGGCGTTTTGACTGCGTTACAGGATGAATCGCTTTTGTCGCGGAAAGTTGCGGAAGAAACGGAGTTGAGAGCGAAAATTACGAAAGCGCGGTTGCTGAATGTGCGCGAGCCGTCGCCTTGGTTGCAGATTGAACGCGCGTTGAAACAGTGGGAAGAAATTTTGTATCCTTACGATTTATTGGAAGCGGGCGAAGGATTTCATACGCCGTTGTTCGGCTACGCGCGGCAGATTGTTCGCGTTTATGAGGAGTCGCAAAAACCGAATGAAAAACGTTTGCGCGGCTATAACGAAACCGCGCTGCCGACAATCCGCGAATCGCTCGAAGCGGTGTCGCCGTTGTATGAGAATATTGAAATCGCAAAGTTGAGCGACTCTTTAACGCTCTTCACGGAAAAACTCGGCGCCGACGATCCGTTAGTCAAACAAATTCTTACCGGCAAATCGCCGCAAAACCGCGCGTCGGAACTGATTAAAGGAACAAAACTGTTCGACGCGGAAAAACGTCTGAAACTTTACGATGCGGCGTTGAAAGGGACGCTGGAAACGGACGATCCGATGATTCGGTTAGCGTTGCTTGTGGACAAACGCTCGCGGGAATTGCGGAACATTATGGAAACGCGAGTAGAAGAACCGCGACGGCAAGCGTATGCAAAAATTGCCGACGCGCGTTTTAAGCTATTCGGTACGACGGTTTATCCCGACGCAACGTTTACGCTACGGTTTACGTTTGGAAAAGTGGAAGGCGTCGCTGATCCCGACGGCACACAATATCCGCCGTTCACGAAAATGGGCGGCACGTTCACGCATGGCGAGGAACATCATTTTGTTATGCCTTACACGCTTCCTGAAACGTGGATGAAAGCACGCGGACAAATCAGCGCGGAAACGCCGATGAATATGATTTCGACCAACGACACAATCGGCGGCAACTCCGGAAGCCCGATGGTCAATCAAGCGGGTGAAATTGTCGGCATTTTATTCGACGGCAACCGCTTGGCTCACTCGCGGAGTTTTGTCTATGACGACACTTATATCCGCGCTGTGTCGGTTTGTTCCACCGCGATTATCGAGGGCTTGCGCTCTATTTATCATACGGAACGGTTGCTGGAAGAGCTAGGACAAAAGCAGGAAAACACAAAATAATATTTATCGCGTCAGCTTGGACAGAGGTTTCAAAAATATTGCTCGAAAATCTTCCACACAAGCTTAGCAAGTGAGGGACACAAGGGGAACTTCTAACGGAAGTTCCTTTTCAATCGAACAAGAGTTTTCACTTTAAGTTATTGATACTTTAGTGTTTACGTCAAATTTTGTTTTTTGATTTGTTGGCTACATTTTTTACTTTTGTTTTGGTGTTTTGTTTTGATTTTTGAAGGGAGGATTTCGGGGATTGAGATGTTGGCAAGTGTCAGGAGTTGTTCGATTTCTTTGCGAGGTTTAGGAACATAAAGGGCAGGGATGTTGCCGTCGAGTTGAAGTTCAACAGTGCCTAGCGTTTCCAATAACCCAATTCCTTCCTCAACCGTCATGTCCAACGTGTTCCAATATTCCCGCAATGTTTGTATTAACAAGTACGATAACATCACAACGAAAACATGTCCGCATGTTCGATCTTGTTTTCGCATAGATAGGTCGTAATTCCAATTGACCGGTCTTGCAAGTCCGAAACGCATTCTCGACCATTGCCAAATCCTTGTATCGCGCATGAACGGATTCCTTGTCAAGCTCGTCAACACTTAAACTTGTTGTCAAACAATAGCCGCCATCAAGTAATAATAATGGTGAAGCGATGGCGGAAGCGTCGGCATCGAACGGGGGGCGCAAGTCACGGCTGCGGTGGACATTATTGCCAGAATCGCAAGCGGTGAATTGACAAGCGAGCAAGCTGTAATCATGCTTGTCAATTTTTTCGGAATTGACGAAACAGTAGCTCGAAAAATGGTGGATAGAGAATAAATAATAGAAGGCAAGAAAAGAAAAACCCCGCTTATTGCGGGGTGAAAGTTACATCCAAGTATGGTTGCGATCATTCCTGTAGAAATCGTCATCGTCAATATGATATTTCGGTAACGGTTTGTTGCCGTTCAAAAGAATATCAAAAACAATTTGCATTAAAAAAATTCCACCAAGAATTAAAATTCCAATTAGAGCAGTCATTTTATGTCTCCCTTCTTTTTTATTATCGTTGAATCAAAATTAAAAAGCAATAGAAAATTAGATTTTTTTCATATTTTTTAGAAAAATAAAACAAAAAACAAAAGTATCATGGCAACGACAAATATTACCGAACTAGCGTTCAAATTATCAGCAAATGCAACGCACTGGTTTTCGCCCCCAGTTGGTTATATTGAGAATGGTCGTTTGGATAATTTTTTGACCTTCACGGCAAGATTGACGCAAAAAATAGTATGTGTGAATGATACCTTTTTTATCGATACGGATGGATTTTTCAACGTACATCTGATTTTCTGTTATGGAAATAGGTTCACCTTGTTCGGGTAAGAAATTTCCGATGAGAACACCCCAATCCGAAACAAATCAAACCATCGCAACAAGCCAATATAATTCACCGGGTACTTAAAACAATAGAAAATAGAAAAGTTACTAAAAATATACAAGAAAAACAAAAGTAATTTATATTTACTGGGTGCGTTTTCATAAAACCATTTATTTTAGACACAAAACGAAAAATATATCTGCATAAAAGGGAACTTCCGTTGAAACGAAAAGAAATTTTTGAAAAAATTTTCGGGTTTTGAATATCCAACATTTTTTTAATTTTGAGAAAAATTGACAGCTGTTTATAGATATTTTTTGAAGAAATCCACGAAAAGTTGAAAAGTTTTTGAAAAAAACGCATAAACAGCTTGGCAAACCTTACAATTACGTTTAGAATAAAGGTTCGTTTGATCGGAACTTTCGCCAATATTGGTATAATCTTTTTTAATAAGAAATGATTGTACTACGTGTTTCTTTTGGACGAAAACCGATTTCACCAAATTTTATGAGTTTTTCCAATGGCTGAAAAAAGACAAGATGATATTGATGCTGTCCGTTTCGGTTTTTCACCGCAACAAATTGTCCTAATTATTGCAACTTTTTTACTTGGTTTCGCGTCGGCAATTACGTTTAATGAAGTTGTCATAGAACGTGGATTCGGACCGACACACGCTGTTGCCGCACAAGATTCTCAAGCCGAATAGCGACAAAAAATCTCAAAAAACAAAAACTAAATTGTAACTATTCAGTCGCTTTGATTTTTTAAGTAGATTGCTGCTATTCAGTCGTTCAAACTACATAAATCTGCGCTGGGCTACTGAATAGTTACACTAAATTTGCAACAATATCGCACAGCAAAATGAAATATTGAAAAATTTTTTCGGTGCGTTTGGTTTTTCAAACAAACTTATTTTTTTCTATTTCCATAAGTTTTTCTCGTTCAAAACCAATCTTGACAGTATGCTGATAAATCAGTAAGATACAAAACGATAAAAATTGCGAAGACCAGTAAGTTGTAAAGTGGTTTTCGCGGAATGTGAACATGTAAAATTGAAGGAGATGACCTTATGGCGGTCGTTGTTGATGCGAGTAATTGCACTGGTTGCGGTGCGTGTGTAGAAGTTTGCCCTTGCGAAGCTCTCTCTGTTCCTGACGCTACGTGCGTTGTGGATGAAGGTGCTTGTGCCGATTGCGGCGCTTGTATCGGCGAATGTTCGGTCGGAGCATTGTCATTGTAACGACTTAAATTCTATTCCGTTTTTTCACCGCTGAAATAAAATTTTTGCGGTGAAAAAATGTTTCTTCAAAATCCCTCGATGTTTTAAAAACTAGTATCAAAGTCACGCAATTTCACTTAGCATTTCTCAACGTCAAATACTATAAATTTGACATTTTTCATATCAAGGAGAATTGAGGAACTTCGTAGTACGGATAATTATGCAGTTGCCGTGCGGATGTATTTGGGTGAGGTTGGGCAACTGAATAGTTACAAACCGAGTTTTCAAGCGGAGGGAGTCTATTTTTATTTGTGTCTTCGTGGTAAAAACAGAAGACAGCCGCTCAAACAATGCTATTGTACAAATAACGAGGTACGCAAAGATTTTTATGATGATTTATCAGGCGGAATTAGTTCTTGACGTTCAAGCCGAATTAGGCGAAGGAATTTTTTGGCATCCGATAGAACACTGTCTCTATTGGCTTGATATTGAAGGATGCTCGCTCAATAAATTTGATCCGAAAACGCGAATCAATCTTGCCGAGCAACTGGATCGACAAGTGGGATGCGTTGTTCCCACGACGGAGAAATCCTTGTTATTGGCAGGCGAAGGCGGAATTGAAGAGTATTGGTCGGAGACCGAAGAATGGGCGTTTCTCGCCAATCCCGAAGAAGATAAACCGAACAACCGGCTTAACGACGGCAAAGCGTCTCCTGACGGACGATTTTGGTTTGGTTCGTTGAATAGGAATCATGAAAAAAATCAAGCGGCGTTTTATGTGATGGAACATGACGGAACAGTCCGGCGGATTCTCACCGGCTTGACCAATTCTAACGGAATCGGATGGAGTCCGAACGGCGAAACGCTTTATCATATTGATACGCCGACACGTCAGGTTTCTGCGTTTGATTATGATGCGGAACACGGCGACATTTGTAATCGCCGGACTCTCGTGCAATTTCCTGAATCGCCGGAATACGGCAATCCCGACGGCATGACTGTGGATGCGGAAGGAATGTTATGGATTGCCCATTGGGGCGGAAGCCGCGTAACGCGATGGAATCCGACAAGCGGAGAAATCATTGCCGCCGTGAATGTTCCGGCGTCGCAAGTAACGTCGGTTGCGTTTGGCGGTGAAAATTTCGACACGCTTTATATCACGACTGCGCGGCGATCTTTATCTCTTGAATCGCTTCGTCGTCAAGCGTATGCAGGCGGTCTCTTTGCGGTCACCCCCGGCGTCGCCGGTTTGCCGACTCATTTTTTTCAATGGGAAGAAGATTGATAACTCATGTGACGCACATTGCGCAAATAAGTTTTCAAACAAGGAGTCACAGTTGGTCAATTTGCTTTACGCCTACAGTGTAAAACAAATCAACGAACAGCGACTCGTTTTTTAAAAAACTTATTTGCGCAAAGTGCGTCACATGAGTTATTAAAAAGTAAAACGAATCCCCTCTTTCGGTAGAAGTGATTTATCGTGAAGTTTTCCCTGCGCTTCTTTCAAAGCGATCAATTTATCGCCAATACCTGCATACTTACTGGGAAGTTCGTCATCCGATTCGTCTTCCGTTTCATCAGAGATAAGAAACTTGTTCAAGTCTTCCAATACCTGTTGAACGGCGTTGGCGTCTTGTGATGAAAGCGAATCCGCGTCAAGTAACTGAAAACTATTGGAATTGAAAACGATGCTGAACAAATTGCTGATGTTCAAGGTTTTTTCAAAGAAATCGCCGAGGAACGATCCTATGTCGTTCGTCAAAGATTCAATCTCGCGCATCGCGGCTTCGTCGGCTTCTTTGGATTCGATCTTGAATCTTCCCTTGATGCCTGACCCGATGATCACGTCGTGCTTATATTCCGCCACGTCCCCGTGTTCGTCATCATGAGCGTCCAAAATCGCCATTCCGAGGTCTTTTGCGAAATCTTGCATGTCTGCGTCAATCATGTGATTCATTAAAGCGGCAGCGCGAAGATTGGCTTCTGGATCGTTTCCTTTCGTTCGCACATCCGTAATGCTGAGCCGTCCCGCGCTGTTGATCTTGAGTTTGTAGTCACGGATTTGCAAATCTTCGGCATCGCTGAATATTTCATTGACTTTGCTGACGATCTGATTGGAGACCTTGCCCGTCAACACACCGATGTGCGAACCGAAGTCAAGTTCCGTATTGCTTGCCTCGGACAAAACGCCGCGTTTCATCGACAACAGCGGACGAACGGTAACGGAATCTTCTTTCTTTGCTATAGTATCTTTGGGCTGTGTGGCGTTCGCTTGTTCAATATAAGCCTGAATTTCCCAACCGAGTTCAGGCAATTCGTTTAACAGATTGACGAGCGAATCGCTATCGCTTTTATTTCCACCATGTTCATCGCGCAAGACAAAATTCTTAAAACCCGATTCATAATTCTCCATTTGAATCTGATTGAGCGATATGTCGTTCTTACTCAGATAATCCTTGAGAATTTGCGTTCGTGCAATATTAAATTTTTCATCGGAAAGATTGGGTTGATCATTTCCCAATTCTTGGGCAATTTCCATTCGGGCTTTTTGCGTCTTGATCCGCTCGACAAGTTCAGGATTTTTGTTTACGAGCTTGGCAATTTGTTTTTTTGCTTTACACTGATGTTGCCTTCGACAACGATATTGCCTTCGGCGTCTTCGGAGAACGTGATTTTTTTCGTAATCTCTCCCAAGCCGGCTTTTTTAAGAATGCCGCTGATCTCTTTGGTTAACCCTTTTGATTCTTTGGAGATGAGATTATTCAGAGAAGTAAGAAACGAAGACTTATCCGAAAACGTTCCTTTCAAGCCGAACATTTTGCCAAGATTAGTATAGGAATTATGCGAGCCGGAAAAGACACCGTTATTATCGTTGCTCCCAGGAATTCTACCCGATTCGGTCTCTAAATCTTTCCATATAGGAAGGTCAATCGTGGTTTCCAGTTCCTTCCAGGTCTCTCCAGATTGATTTTTATAGACCTTGAAAATCTGCCTGTTTTCCGTAACGAATCCCTTGAGCGTGACCACTTCCTTCTTCAGTGATCCCATTTTTTCCAACAAAGCCTCTTGACCTTCATTAGAAATCTCGACCGTGTCTTTGTTATTTTTATCAAACGTACTCTTCAATTGTTCATCGCTTTTTTTCGCAGGAGAGTCTTGAATCGTTATACTTCGAGAAACTTCTTTCGTTGAAGTTGAGTAAGAATACGTCGTTGAATTTGAAATGGAATAATTTGAACTCATATTGGAAACACCTTAACGAACGACGATTACGCATCTTTGTGATATGTACAGACGTTGGATTTTTTGTGACTGTACCATGAATAGGCGAGACTTGCCATATTACTATAATTTACGCGGCTATACTACAAACGGGTTTGAATGGGATATTTCATTATATAGCGAGCAAAAGAAAGTGTATTTTCTACCCTTTGCAGTATATCTATATATAACATTTATAGATTATTGTCGGCAAGTTGATTAGTAGAGATGACAATATTCATGATGTTTTTCGAGATTGTGCAGCAATTGTATCATCAGTACCGATAATACAAATACTACCGCAAAAATTTCAGTCAAGATTGTTTTGTAAAAACACACCAAGCTATACATGACACGGTAATAAATTGCCATTTATTCGTTGCTGGTATTTAATTATAGACAAAATAAAAATGCAATTTCTCGCCATATCTAATAGGGAACTTCTAAAAACCTCTTCTCAATATCAGCAAGTCCTTATTTGGGGTCGTGTCCTAGAATTATTGTCTTGGCAAATTTTCTAATATTTATTATACTATGATAAGATATTTTCCTTTAACAATCAATGCCTCCTTTATAATGACTTTAATCACCCTTCAATGCCCCTTCTGCCACAGCGAATCTGTCGGCAAATACGGTCTATGCGCCGGCAAACAACGATACATTTGTAACAACCCTGCCTGTTCCCACCAAACATTTTATGCGGACTACACCTACAACGCTTGTAAACCCGGCGTGAAAACTGCCATCCGCAAACAGTCCGTCAACGGCTCTGGTATCCGGGCAATCGCCCGATGTCTCGACATTAGTACGGACACGGTCATTGCAGAATAGAAAAAAAAGAAGACGATATAAGCCATGTCAACAAGGAATACTTCCACACTCATTCGCACGGTAAAATACGGATTGAAATGGATGAAATGTGGAGTTTTTATCAATGACAAAAAGCATCAGATTTGGTTGTGGTGGGCAATTGACCACGATACCGGCGAGGCGGTGGCGTACTGGTTCGACACGAGGGAACACGGCAATCTTGATAAGTTATTCGAGTTACTTTCCCGCTTGAAATCGGCACCGTTTATACGGATGGCAATGATGCGTATGATGACCGACTGCACATTCGGCGTTTATTCAAGACTAAAAATATTCGGCATCTACGCAAATACATTTTTAGGCTACGGAAGCCAAAATTACCAGTTGCGCCAAACCCAAAACCAACACACCAAATTTAACGGCGATTCAATGTACGCAAGTTTAGAATTGTTCAAACCAATCTATTTGCGCAACAATATATCCGTTTCACCGCTACTCGCAATTGACTTCCAGAAATCATGGTCAGACGGTTTCAATACAAACAATATTGTCCCGCTCACCGTCAAAAAAGGCGAAATGGATCAAACGATTTTGCAACTTGGCTTCAATTCAAATTACAAAAATTGGCGAACACGTTTACAATACGGTTACCAAATCAACAACCGCACAAAACTATTCGCCGACTACGATCTAGACTTAGGCGAACATGCTACGGCACATACCGAGCAGTTTGGGTTTGTTAGATATTTTTAAGGGGGAATTTTTTAACGCGAAAGGGACGCGAATAATGCTAAAAATATTCGCGTAACATTTGCGTCTTTCGCGTTTAAAATCCCCTTTTTGTTTTTTTCAGTTTTACGTTACCGATGAGTCCTGATTCTAGTAGTGGGGTTTTGTTGGTGAGTTTTCGGATGTTGGTTTTTGTGCGGCGTTGGGGTTCGGGCAAGACGGAATCGCCGATGATTCTGTTTGCCCAATGATTCACAACCTCCACCCCCAAAATATTATTGCCCTCGCGAATCGCCTCCGTAACATCCACCTCAAACGGTCGCGCCCACAACGTACCAACCCTCTCGCCATTCAAGCTAATAACCGCCATCTCACGCACCAACCCCAAATCAATATAAATCCTTGAATCAGCCGACTCGTTTTTATCTTTTTTGTACAAAAATTCTTTTCGATAAATTGCCGTGCCGGAATGATATTTGATTTCGTCGCTGTCGTGTTTTGTCCAGTCAATCAGTTTGGGCAAAGTAATTGTAATTGGTTTATTGCTCGGTTGATCAATTTGATCAAACGGTGAAATGAATGTTACTTGCCAATTTTCGTCAAGCGATAAAATTTGTTCAAATTGGAATGAATTATCGGTTGCTGTTCCTTTCGCGGTTGATGAAATTGGTTTGCGGAAGATTACAAAAATCGAACCGTTTGACGCGAATTCAAGCGGTACAATCGTTTGACCGTTTTCTTGCCGAAATGCTTTTGCGTTTGTGATAGTTCCTGTTAGCGGATTCCAGAGTTCTGGTTGTTTTTGTGTTACGCGAAATGCGATTTCTGTTTTATCCGTTTTGGCAACAAGATTTGCGACAAAATAAATTTCCGTCCGATTCGTGTTATCCAGCGCAATTTTTGGCGCAATTTCAGGATTGACAACCGACATCACGGGCAAATTTTCGGAAAACTTGCCGCTAAAAATTGCTTTATCATGCAACGTGCGATGAATCCATTTGATTCGGTGTTGCCCATCCGGTAGCGAACCGGAAATCCGTTTAACGTCGGGCGACAATTTATCGTTGCGCAATACTTCCGCCGCCGTCATGCCGGTAATAATTCGCCCTTTTCCAACTTGGCGAATCTTTGTCTTAGAATTATCAGTTCCCCAAAGTTCATCAACCAACTTGTTCACCTCAATATCCGTGTTTGGAAAATTTGCCAAACCCGATGCGCGTTTTGGACGTGAACCAATTATCGTTGCGCCATTCTTGACCAATAAATTTATTTTCCGCAACACGTCAATATTTATCCCCGACACCTCCGGCAAAACCAACACTTTATAATTCATTCCGTCCGGCAAAAAAATCCGTCCGTCAGAAACCGCCATCCTCAACACCACATCCATTGACGCAACATCGTAGGCGTAATCCGGTAACGATTTCGCGGTGTTATTCCATTCGCCTTGCGTGAAATTTGGAACGTTATCGCCGTAATATTGGACAACATCGGCGGCGTAAAGTCCTTGTTGCGTCAAGAATTGCACTCTGTTAATATATTTCAAAAAATCCTCCGAATATTTCCAGCAGGTGTGTTGCCGGTTGAAATGTGTTCCGGCGAAATATTCTTGTCCGGGCAAACCCGCACTCTGGGGCGAAGATGTTGAACAACACCAGACAAGCAAATTGCAACCTTCGCAAACGGCTTGATCAAACGACGGTTTGAGATTATCGGCGAACGATTCTTGCCAGTGCATTCCAATATTCGTAAATGCTTCGGCAGCAACAAATCTTTTGCCGTGAGTGTGCGCCGCAGAGGCAGGTTGCTTAGTGAAAAATCGGTTTTTTTCGCCAACACGATGACGCGGCGACCACGACCAAAATTCTGACATTGGAATATCATTCATGCCGAGCAATTGCAAAGAATCAATCGGCGCGGCATGAGGTCCGCCGGATTCAGGATGAGTAATTATTCCAAATTCATGCGCTTTGGTTTTCATTTTCGCATAATGATTACCCGCAACCAAATCACCAACCGTACGCCGTAAATCAAAAAGAAAACGATTACTCACATCACGACTGTTTAGAATTTTACCAGCAAGAACAGGAAGATACGGGACAATATCATAACCGCGCCGTTTTTGAAATTCGTTGCGCATTGTTTTTGTCCAGTTAAGCCCGCCCAATTCCCAACTGTCCGTGTGAATATAAAGTAACGTTTTGCCCGCCAACTCTCCAGCATCATCAATCATCGGTTTAACATTATCGTTCCAATAAATATCAAACGCATCCGCATCAAGATGATCAATAGCAAGACCTTGCCAATTTCCGCTTGCTGTCGAAACATTTGCGCCGGTACAAGTATATCCAAAACGAATCACCGACCAAACACCTGATTTTTTCAACGACGGCAATTTCAAAATTCCGGTTTTCACATCAACCAATTTCGTCAACTCTTCGCCTTCGGACAAAATAACCACATCCTCAACCGCCGCAACTTCCCCGCCCACAACCTCCGCCTCGTCCACAACCAAATAATCACAATTCGGCGCAGAACCGCCAACTTCTACCGTTGCGGATTTAGCTTGCAATTGGTTGAGCGGCTTTTGTTTTGGATTATTTTTTGTAACGTTAATTTGTTTCAACGGCAAAGCAACAACAGCAATATCACGATAAAAACTACGTCTTGTCTGTGGTTGCGGCAATATGATTTCCGCGTCATTATTTGTAACGATAATTTCTGACCAGACGACAAATTTTGCCGCGTTTTCGGGTTTCACATCAGGACCGCCAAGATTCCAACCGCTTTGAATATTCAAGCTGACAGCAATACCAAGCCTCGCAGCCTCTTTAAGTGCGTGTTTGTACAACTCGCGCCATTCAGAAGTACCGTACATTGCGCCGGCAGTAACGCCAAGATTACCATCTTGACTTGAGCCGTTGCCGTCGTAAAGAACAACCGAACTGAATCCTTGTTTGCGCATTTCGGTCAAATCGTTGGTGATAGAATCCTTGTCAACATTCCCATTAAGCCACCACCAATACGCCCAAAGCCGCGCCGAATCCGGCGGAACATCAAAACCCGCAATAAGCAAATCAACAGAATCATCGCGCAAAACCGCAGACCCCGCCGAATTAAATCCCACAAATATCACTAAAATCAACAATAGACTCTTTTTCATTTTCATTAACAAAATAATCTTTCTCCAAAAAAACGAAAGGGAAACCGTGAAACAGCTTGAGTATATCCACACAAAAAAACTCCACAAGTGGGGAATCCCCAAAAGACAAAAAATTTTTGTAACCATTCATCAGATTTTATACTGTATGCTGAAGCCACTTTAAAATTCCTGAAGCTGAATACGCAAGCGTAACAACATGAAGCGGTTGTTCAAGGGCGAAGCCTACCGCATTACTGGCTACGGTACAGCACTGATTGACAGCATTGTGTCTCTATCTATAATGTTGGGCATAAAAAGGGGCGGTTAGTGGTGGAATTTGTCTTTTTTTTGTAACCTATACTGTTTGTGCTTGAATTTTAGCGATTGCTGAAATTTTATGTGTGGGCAGTCTAATTATTGTACGATAATTTTCGATTTTTAGCATAGAGGTTATACCGTAGCCGGTAGAGCGATAGGCTTCGCTCTTGAACAACCGCTTCACGTTGTTACGTTTACGTGTTCAGCTTCAGGAATTTTAAAGTAGCTTGAGTATATTTACCTGAACCGGTTACAAATCTATGTATTCAATATGCGATCTGTGTTGAAATTTTTGCGGAATTATTGTTACAAAAAAAGAGCAATTTTGACTAACGGGGATTTGAAATTGCAAAAAACTTTAACCAAAATTTATTACGATGACAGCAAATCCAAAATTAGTTGAAATCAAAAAAACAAACTCAATTCAACAGGTGAGGTATGGTTGTGCGCTTGGTGCAATGTACAGTGTGGTTGCGATTCCGGGTTCGATTCCGATAGCGCATTGCGGACCCGGTTGTGCGGACAAGCAATTTATGGCACTGGCGTTTTACAATGGATTTCAAGGCGGCGGTTACAGCGGCGGTGCTGTGCCGCCAAGTGTCAACGCCGGAGAAAAAGAAGTCGTGTTTGGCGGCAATGAACGGCTTGACGAATTGATAAGAGCGTCTTTGAAAATAATGCGTGGTGATTTATTTGTTGTGTTGACGGGTTGTATTGGCGAGTTGGTTGGTGATGATGTTGGTTCGGTTGTGAGTCCGTTTCAGCAGCGCGGTGTGCCGATTGTTTATGCGGAGACGGGCGGTTTCAAAGGGAATAATTTCACGGGGCATGAGTTGGTAACGCGCGCAATTATTGATCAATTTGTCAAGGGTTATTCGGGCAAAAAACAAGACCGTCTTGTCAATGTATGGTCACTTCTACCGTTTCAGAATACGTATTGGCGTGGTGATTTGGCGGAGATCAAGCGTATTCTCGAGGGCGTGGGTTTGGAGGTGAACATCTTATTCGGACATAGCAGCAAAGGTGTTGACGAGTGGAAGACGATTCCGAAGGCAAAATTTAATCTTGTACTTTCGCCTTGGCTTGGTTTGGATACGGCAAAGCATTTAGCGGAAAAATATGATCAGCCGTTTTTGCATTATCCGGTAATGCCGATTGGTGCAAAGGAGACGACGAAATTTTTACATGCGGTTGCTGATTTTGCGGGTTTGAACAAGGAGCGTGTTGATGAATTTATTCGTGCGGAGGAACGTGAGTACTATTATTATCTGGAGCATTTTTCAGATTTTTACGCGGAGTATTGGTGGGGACTTCCAGCAAAATATGCGATAGTTGGCGACAGTGCATACGTTTTGGGTGTTAGCAAATTTCTTGTGAATCAACTGGGTTTAATTCCGGCAAGACACATAATCACAGACAACCCGCCGGAACAATACCGCGATATTATTGTGGGCGAATTTTTAAGACTTTCGCATGATGTTTCGGAGGAGGTTGTGTTTGTTGAGGATGGTTATCAAGTGGGAAAAATTTTAGAGGGAACTGATTTTGGACATAAGCCGCCGATTATTTTTGGTTCAACATGGGAACGCGACACGGCAAAAAAGTTAGGCGGTTGTGTTGTCGAGATTGGTTTTCCGGCGGCTTATGAAGTTGTGATAAATAGAACGTATGTTGGTTATCGCGGAGCGTTGGCGTTGTTAGAAAGAATCTATACAACCGCCATCAGCGCAAGCGCATAAAACATGTTACGCATGAGCGATTAACAATCGAAGAAACAGTTTTTTTGCCCTGAAAGGGCGCAAGCATTAGCGTAGGGCAACGCCCTACGGAAAAAAACATTGATTAATTGTTTAGAAAGCCTAGATACGCGTCGTAGGGCGTTGCCCTACGCTAATGCAGATTGCCCTTTCAGGGTAGGGAAAATGTTCTGGGACAAATTCTTCATGGACATTACTACAGAGAGTGCGTAACATGAGCGCATATACTCAAGCTGTTTTAAAATTCCCGAAGCTGAACACGCAAGCGCAACAACGTGAAGCGGTTGTTCAGGGGCGAAGCCTACCGCCCATACCGGCTTCAGTATACGATTTTTTAAAATTTAGAATTGGCATGGATAATACGAAAAAAATTATTCCGATAGGTCATCAATTGGATGCTGAGGTTTTTTTACCCGGTTCAAAAAGTATAACGAATCGTGCGTTGTTATTGGCGGCGTGTTGTGATGGCGAGACAGTTTTGGGCAATGCTCTTGAGTCTGAAGATACGCAAATAATGATTGACGGGTTGCGGCAATTGGGCGTGTCTGTTGTTAGTGGCGGTCATAATTTGCAAACGGACAAAAATCAAATTACAGTTTCGGGGCTTGGCGGAAAATTTCCTGTCGACAACGCCGAAATTTATATCGGCAACAGCGGGACAACAGTTCGTTTTTTGACTGCGTTGCTTGCTTTAACGGGTTCGGGCGAATATACTCAAGCTACTTTAAAATTCCAGAAGTTGAACACGCAAACGCAACAAGATGAAGCAGTTGTGCAAGGGCAAAGCCTGCCGTCCGTACCGGCTTCGGTATATCGTTTGCACGGAAAAGAGCGAATGCACCAACGTCCGATTAATGATCTTGTTGATACGTTGCGATTACTTGGCGGGAATATTCGTTACGAAAATAGCAATGGTTCACCGCCGTTGATTATTGGTCGGCGCGGCGAGTTGGACAAAAGGATTATTGAAGACGGCGTGATCAAAATTTCTGTTGCGGGCAATATTTCGAGTCAATTTTTGAGTGCGATATTGATGGCGATTCCAATTATGTCAAGTGAAGGTGATGTTGAAGTTGAGGTCAAGGGCGAATTGGTTTCGCGTCCTTATGTTGGGATGACGGTTGGCATGATGAGGTCGTTTGGTGTGAATCTGGTTTGTGGTGAGGAGATGTCGTCGTTTCGGTTTCGTAAGGGCGAAAAATATTCTTCGCCGAAGTCTTACAGAATAGAGTCGGATGCTTCGGCGGCATCGTATTTTTTTGCGGCGGCGGCGGTTTGCGGCGGGACGATTCGGCTTGGATGGCTTGCGCAAAAAAGTATGCAAGGCGATGTGGGATTTGTTGGCTGTCTTGCAAAAATGGGTTGCAGTGTTCAATTCGACGATATAAAAAATATTATCACCGTGTCGCGATCTTTGGACAAACCTCTTGAGGCAATTTCTGTTGACATGAATTATATCAGCGATACTGCGCAGACGTTGGGAGTAGTCGCTCTTTTTGCAAACGGGACAACAGAAATAAAAAATATCGAACACGTCCGATACAAAGAAACGGATCGAATAACTGCTTTGGCGAATGAGTTGCGGAAGTTCGGGGCGACGGTTGAAGAGCAACGCGACGGGCTAAAAATCACGCCGCCAAAAAAATTCCAACCCGCAATAATTGAAACTTACGACGATCACAGAATGGCAATGAGTTTCGCGATTGCGGGACTTAAAACCGACGGCGTAATCATCAAAGCCCCAGACTGCGTACAAAAAACTTTCCCAAACTTCTTCACAAAATTACAAGAATTATACTGAAGCCGGCAGGCTGGTATACCGTAGCCGGTAGGGCGATAGGCTTCGCCCTTGAACAACCGCTTCACGTTGTTGCGCTTGCCTAGCAGGTTTACCGCAGCTTCAGGAATTTTAAAGTAGCTTCGGTATATAAGTGCAAAATTTGCCCGTCTGAGAGAAACTCGATTAGCGCACGCTTTTGAGTCAAAAGTATGCGCTTTTGATCGATCAGGGGATCAGAGACGTAAGGGATATGAGGGACAAGGGTTAGGTTTCGCCCTTGAACAACCGCTTCGCGATGCTACGCTTGCGTATTCAGCTTCGGGAATTGCAAAACGGCTTGAGTATATTTTGTCCTTTATGTCCCTTTTGTCATTTTTGCCCCTTAAAAACATCGGGCAAAATTTTCACCTAATTTCCAAAACATGTTTTTTCAAATAGCAGGAATTGCTTTTGCTAATGATTTTCACTGTGTTGAATAATTCCGCCGGTTTGATAAAATGCTGAACCTAATCGCCTAATGTAATTGAGGGACATGAGGGACGAAAATAAAATTATTTTTTGTACTTTATATTGTTTAGAAGACAATTACATTTGATCGTGTGAGCATACCGTAGCCGGTAAGGCGATGGGCTTCGCCCTTGAACAACCGCTTCACGTTGTTGCGATTGCGTGTCCAGCTTTGGGAATTTTAAAACAGTTTGAGTATAATATTTATTATTTTTTATTTTTACCTTTTCGCACAATAAACAAATGATACAGATGGAACAATTGGTTGCGCTTTGTAAGCGGCGGGGATTTTTATTTCAATCGAGTGAGATTTACGGCGGTCTCAATGGTTTTTGGGATTATGGACCGCTTGGGGTTTTGCTCAAGCGTAACGTTAAAGACGCTTGGTGGAACGATATGATCACCAATCACAACGAACTCGTTACACCAAACGGCGCACCCGGAACCTACGAAATGACCGGTCTGGATTGCTCCATTATCATGCACCCGCAAATCTGGAAATGCAGCGGGCATTATGATTTGTTTCACGATTACATGGTTGATTGCCGTGAATCGAAAAAGCGTTATCGTTACGATCACGTGATCGGTCGTTTTGTTACGGGAAAAAAACGCGGAGAAGACGGCGCACCGGCAACCGAAATCCGAGTCTTCGTTACAACAATGGAAACCGAAAATACACAAACCGTACTTGATGATGTTGCGTTGAAATTTTTCGGGTTGCGCAAAAAAGATGCGGAAACATTGAGTTGGGAAGGAATAATTCAACCGATTTCAATGTTGCCCGATTTTGACGATGTTCTTGCGCCGGATGCGAAACATGTTGGGACGTTGACTCCGCCGCGTGAGTTTAACCTGATGTTCAAAACGGTTATCGGCGCACTCGGCGGTGATGAAGACGCTTCTTTTTTGCGACCGGAAACGGCACAAGGGATTTTTGTTAATTTCAAAAACGTGTGCGACAGTACAAGAGTTCGCGTGCCGTTTGGAATAGCGCAAGTTGGTAAAAGTTTTCGCAACGAAATTACTCCGCGCAATTTTACGTTCCGCAGTCGTGAATTTGAGCAGATGGAAATTGAGTTTTTTTGCCATCCGTCGCAATCGCCGGAATGGTACAAATATTGGCGTGATCGTCGTTTTGCGTGGTATGTTGAGATGGGTTTAGCGGGCGAGCGGTTGCGGTTACGGGAACATGATGCGGATGAGTTATCACATTATTCTTGCGGCACGGCGGACATTGAGTATCAATTTCCGTTTCTGGCGGAGGGCGAATACGGCGAACTCGAAGGGATTGCGCATCGCGGTGATTTTGATTTACGTTCGCATATTGAGGGCAAACTTGTCAAGGACGGTGATCAACTTGTCGTGGAAAAATTGCCGAACGGTCAACCAAAACATCGCGGCAGCGGCAAGGATTTATCGTACTATGATGATTTGACGAAGGAACGCTATATTCCGCACGTTATTGAACCGTCGGCGGGTGCGGATCGGGCAACGTTAGCGTTTCTGTGTGAGGCGTATTGTGTTGACACGGCACCGGATGAAAAAGGTCAACCGCAAGAACGAGTTTATTTGAAATTTCATCCGCGACTTGCGCCGGTCAA
>JAIRWK010000155.1 GCA_031268995.1 Planctomycetaceae bacterium | reverse complement strand
CAGGTCAAAGCAGCCATTGAAATGTTAGCATTAACCCGTCTGCAACACTTATCCGCTTCAACGATTGAAGAAAAAGAACGATTACAAAGATATGATGAAAAACAACGAAAATTATTGGTACAATTAATGGAAGTGGATGGCGAGTTATCAGATATCAACTCACATTTATTATTAGACTGGAATCCCTACAATCAAATGAAATCTGCTCCTTTTTTCGATTCGATATGGATGTTCGGTGTCAAACAATTTGATATTGTAATCGGAAATCCGCCGTATGGAGCGAAATATCCTGCGGAACATAAAAAATATTTCAGAGAACATTACAAATCGGCGAAAACAATTTCCGGCAAACAAAAAGGGTCGCTGGATACATTTTCGTTGTTTATCGAACACGGATTTAATATCGTCAAACAAGGCGGATATGTGCATTTTATTGTTCCGCTATCGGTTGTTTCAAGTGATTCGATGACAGCGTTACATCAATTGCTTTTGAACCATTGCGAAACAATCAAAGTTGCCTCATTTTGCGACAAACCGTTACAACTTTTTAAAAATTCACACAAAAAAACTGCAATCATTTCTTTTGGAAAAACGAACACTGTCTGCCAAAAATTACTGATGACACAAATGTATCGTTGGCACAGCGAAATTACACGAAAAGACTTATTGGAAAAGATGAGATTCATTGAGAGTTTAAAGTTTCGGCTTGACGGCAGGTTTCCCAAAATATCATTTCCCATTGAAAAACGAATTTAAAAAAAATTATTTTCATGTAAAACCAACGTCGGCTTTTTACAAAAAGCTACAGGTAATCCAATTTATTATCGTACAACTGGCGGGATGTATTACAATGTGATTACTAACTATCCGACCGGTTCGACAAAGGAAAAGCCGTTGTGTTTCGATACGAAAATTTCCAATATTATCGGTGCAATTTTGTCAAGTAATTTATTTTGGTGGTATCAACAAGTTTATTCCAATAATCTCGATCTTAAATCTTATGAGATTGAATCGTTTCCGATACCGGTTAAAAATTTAGAACCGGAAGTTCTCAGACAAATAGAAAAACTTTATGCAAAATATTTACGTGATATTCAAAAAAATATTATTGAACATAAAACAGCAGAATATGTCAAAGTCGATTCCTACAACGAATATAAGATACGTTATTCTAAACCGTTAATAGATTTAATTGACGACACAATTTGTCCGCTTTACGGATTAACACAAGAAGAAATAGAATTTATTAAAAATTATGAATTAACGTTTCGCGTGGACGAATAAAACACACCGAATCCGGTATGGGTGATAGGCTTCGCCCATGAACAATCGTTTCGCGTTGCGGTGTTTTGAAAAGCGGTTTGAATAGATTTTTATGGTTGTGGCGTATTGTTTTCTTGTGTTGGAGCTGGGGCGGGGGCTTGGTTGGTGTTTTCTGGTGCGGGGTCTTTGGGCATGCCTTTCATTGGCGGAAGTTCGCCTTCGTAGAAAAATGGGAAGCCGTCACTTTTGAGACGATATTGCATTAAGGCTTGCCGGCGAAAAAGATGATCTCGCTTGAACTCGCCGTACTCGTCAAATGGATGCTTTTCGCCGAAATTTGAAAGATTGCCCGCCGAAAGATGACGGAACATTGCGATTGGCGTTGAATCTTGGGCTACACTCACGCCCGCCGTTTCACCAAGCGGAGCAACATCAAGCGAAAAACCATAAAAACTCCACACCATACAAAGAATAACCGTAATCGCAATAAAATTGCCCGCATTTTCAACCGGAATCGGAAAACAAACATTAACCCGCGAAAGCACCCGCGTTATCTCATTCATCAACGCAAGCGAAATAATAAACAACAACCAAAGAAATAAAAAATCAGAAATAAAAAGCATCCCCGCACTATGACCCGTAACAAAATGCGCAAGCGGTTCAAACCAATTCACAGCTATAAGCACTGAGAAAAAAATCGAAAAAACCATCAAAATATTACCCCAAAATTTCTCACGCCAACGCATACCATAAAGCGCAGCAACCAACGCAAGAGGTACTCCAAGATCAAATATCGTCTCCAAAATTCCGTAAATCGTATCCATTTTAAGTTAGTTTAAGTTAAATGTTTATATTTGTTTTGTAGTTGTTGTTTAGTGGTGTTCATCGAATCGTTAACCATAAAGACAAAGGGATGGTGTACGCATTACTTCAATACTCTCGATAATTCTTCAACAGTTGTTTCACCTCGCACAACTAAACCAATACCTTCTTGTAAAATTCCTCGATGTCCTGATTTTTGTAAAAATTGTTTTATTGCGGCGTGGTTTGGATTCGAGATAATGAAACCGCGAATGGAATCATTCATCTCGATCATTTCAAGCAACACTGTCCGTTTGTGGTAGCCGATTCCATTGCACGTCTGACAAATTCCGCGTTTCTTTTCTTCGGCTTCGGGCAATGGTGTTCGAGTTCGGAATAGTTGTTGTACGTTTGCGGGGTTGAGTCCAAGTTGTTGTAATAGTTGTGGGGACGGTCTGTACGGCTCTTTGCAATCTGGGCAAAGTTTGCGTACCAACCTCTGACCCATAACAGCAGTAAGCGGTTGTAAAAAACTCTGCGGCGTGATATTTGTCGCGAGCAATTTTAATATTGCTTCCACCACATCTTTTGAGCGAATCATAGTTATAAACAAACGCCCGTTGGCAATATCCTTGCAACACAACTCCAACGTCGGTAACGCCGTCATGTCACGCACAATCACAGCCGTCGGCTCCTTGAACAACACATTCGGCAACACATCCAACGGCGATTCACCTTTCGACGAATCGTATCGTACCATTGAAATATTTTCTATCTCTTCGCTCGGATTTATTGCATCTTCAATGTTCACCACGTCGCGTGTAAACCGATCACAAACCCGCGAAAAAACATCTATTGAACTACGAAGCCCGCTTGCAGGCGGCGCGGACACGACAATTAAACCTTGTCTGCCGTTCATAAGCCCAAGAATTTTTTGCTCCAAGTCCGGTCTAACACCAAGAGCGGCGATTGTTTTAAACGGAACTTTTGCCGCAGTGAACATCAGCAACGCGGACTCGCCAGCTTGTGTTCCTTGCGATAAAAACTTAACTTCGTACCGCGTTTTTTTCTTCGCATAATACGAACCAATAAGCGCAACAAAAGAACCTTCTTGTCTTGCTCGCCGATTGTCAGGTGCCGCACCAACTAGAATTTTGACTGCTTCAAGCATTTCGTCAAAACGGTCTTTGACCTTATTTTTATCTTGACCGCGTGGAAACGGTGGTAACTCAAGCCACACTCCATCAACTAAATGCTTGATCAAAGTTTTATCAGCAGTGAATTCAATCATTAGACTCGTCGCCTCATTCATAATCGCATCGCAAACCTGTTGTCTTAGTTCGTTGTAACCGGCGGCGTTGCGCGCAATTATCAATCTGCCCGTGAGCGTCTTGGCATCAACACCTTTACCAGACGCTTCAAACTCAATCGGCGGTCCTGCTTCGTAAGTACGTTTTTTGACTTTCACTTTGACCCCGATCATTTTGAGCCATTGGGCAAACACGAATTTGATATGCTCTGGAGTCAGGACTTGTTCATGCGGCGGGACTACCGCGTTGCGATTAACAACATAGATAGAAATCGGGACAAAACTAATCAAAAATATCATCGGAAACGCAACCCAAAATATTGGTATAAACATAATACCCGTTCCAATAAAAACATAAAGTGCCATGTATCCGGTGTTGTAAAGAGTTCTGCTTGGGTTTTCGAGTCTTTCCATATCGCCGTTCATCCAACTTGCACTAAACGCCCAAAAGAAAAATATGAAAATATACAACCCAAGTTTTATCGGACTCATATACCAACCCGTTCCACGCCAACCGGTATTGATAACTTGTTCGAGTACTTTCTTATCTTCGAGTTCTTTTTTAATTTCGGATGTTGGTGCTTGACCTGCTTTATCACCTTCGCCGCTGCTTCGTTGGCTCAGATACCGTATTAAACGTACAAGAATTTTAATTCCGGGTATTGATGTTGAACGCTTTCTTGCCGCAACGAATTCTACGCCGTTTTTTGTTGTAGGCGAATTGGGTTGGTTTGGGTAGAGTTCAACCGGATACGCGAGCGCAACAACGTGAAACGGTTGTTCTGGGGCGAAACCTATTGCCCATACCGGCGTTGGTATAATGATATTGCTTGAGTTGTTGTGATTAGCACTTTCGATTTCTCCGACAGATTCGGACAAACTTCTCGAAACCGGTTCGGTATCATTGGGGTTGATAACATTGTCAACTTTGCTCGCCGAAAACAACAACCAGATCACGGCAAGCATCGCAATGACAACCGGTAATTTAAGACAAAAGAAGTAATTGATAGCATTCGCGGAATATTTTTTTAGCACTGACATTTCTTTAATATTCTAAAGCTGTTTAAAATTTGCCCAAACCGGACAAAACAAAACATAACACACCAAAGCCAATATAAACATTATCGGCAATAGGTTTCGGCAACACTGCGCGTACAACAAATTTCGGCGACCTGCGAGTTTATTTTATACCGTAGCCGGTAGGGCGATAGGCTTTGCCCTTGAACAACCGCTTCACGTTGTTGCGCTTGTGGGTTCAGCTTCAGGAATTTTAAATTAGCTTCGGTATATGAAGGGCAAGCGGACAACAATCACCAAAATTTAAAGTGCGGACAACACATAGATTATTCGTCTCCAAAAATTCGTAAATAATACAACTCAAATTTTGGAAGCGAGAATTATACGACACAAAAGTTTCTTAATCAACCTCCCACCAAATATACTGAAGCTACTTTAAAATTCCCGAAACCGCGGTAAACCTACAACGCAGAGCGTTAGGCAAGCGCAACAACGTGAAGCGGTTGTTCAATCGCCCTACCGGTTACGGTATATCTGTAGCCAACACATTGAAAAACGTGCTTTTATTTTTCGTTTGGCAATTCAATACTTTCGGAGAAGCGTTTTGTTTCTTCGAGTTCGGCGGCATCTTGGATTTTTTTTCGTTCCCAGAGTTCACGTTGTTCGGGTGTCAATTTTTCGGGGTCGATTGGCGGGATTAGTGCTTTTTGAATTTGTTCTCTCAAGGTATCTTTGGGCGGGTTAAGGGTGATTACTTTGCCGTCCATTCCAATCAATACCGATTGCGGCAACACATCAATACCGTAGTAAGTTGTAACGCGGTCTTTAATGCTTGGTTTTAATCCGTCGAGTACAATTTGCCACGTGATTTTTTTATCTTCGGCGAATGTCGTATTTTTAACGAAATTTTTGACGTAGGCTTCGTTGTCATTTTTTGTGCCGGTATTTACGCCGACTATTTCGAAGCCGCTCTTTTTGAAATTTTCATAATAACCCGCCAACATTGGAAAATCCTTCACGCAAGCCACGCACCATGTTCCCCAAAATTCCACAAGAACAACCTTGCCCTTCAGATCAGCAATATCAAAAGTATTACCGTTAATGTCCGTACCTTTTAATTTCATCGTGTTTCCGGGCAAATCGTACCATTTTGAAACCGTTTCAAGTTTATTGCCGCGAGAAACCATCGCCTCGTCTTTAGAAGCAAGCAAAATCGGCGTAAAACGCGCCGCACACGCCGACATAATTTTATCTTTGATTCCAAAGTTGCTCAAATCTTTAACCGAGTCAAGAAATTTAGTTAGAAGCCGTTCCGAGTTGCGCCCCGGATAACGTTCCACGTGATCAATGTACCATTGGGCAAGCGAATCAGGATCAATTTTGATCTTTCGACCATTGCGCATAACCAACTCCGACGCTAGCCGCAAAATATGTTCCTCCGCAAAACGCATTATTTGCGCGCAATCCTCGTATTCTTCAAGTTCGGGAGCTTCGTTTGCAAGAATAGGAAAAAAAGTTTCCATTTTGTCGTCGTCGTAGGAAAGATAGACCAACGCCAGTGTACGCCGTTTGAGTATCCATGATTTACTTGGAAAAATTTTGAGTTCGGGATCGCTTTTTTCAAGCACATCTGGTTCAAGCAAAATAGTTGTTGCCTTGACGACCAATTCAGAATCCTCAATTATTTTTTGGGGGACAGGTTTGTCTCCCAATTTGTCAAACACTTCAGTCTGCGTACGTCTATTTATTATATCGAAGCAATCCTTTAGTTGTTGTTCGTTTAATACGTGCGTTTCAGCAGAATGGACCGAATTAAAATTGATGAGCAGAAGACAAATTGAAACTGCGGAGAGGGTAAGTTGAGTTACTATATTTTTCATGATATACTGTAGCTGAGGTTGTTTTGAAATTTTTGGGGTTGTGGCAATGGTACGCTGATCGCACTGGAAGTTTCGACGATTCAGCCGAAAAATATACACAAGCTGTTTAATTCCCGAAGCTGAACGCGCAAACGCGGTATCACAAAGCGACTATTCAATGGAAAAATCAACAAGCCCAAGATTGTATCAAAACGTAATACGTAAATCAACCATGCCATACCGTCGAAATGAACGGTAGGCTTCAGAACATTAACGCAAGACGGTTAAAAAACATGACAAAAAAAACTATTTTTAAAAAAATTATTGATCATGAAATTCCAGCGGATATCGTATTTGAAGATGATATTTGCATGGCGTTCAGAGATGTCAATCCGCAAGCCCCTGTTCATATTTTGATAATTCCAAAAAAAGAAATCGCATCTACAAATCAATTGACAAAAGATGATACGGAATTACTTGGACATATTTATACGGTTGTTGTACCGCAGCTTGTGGACGAATTTAAATTATCTGACGGTTACAGATTAGTTACAAATTGCGGCAACAACGGCGGTCAGACAGTTTATCATTTACATTTTCATTTGCTTGGCGGTCGCTTCATGAGTTGGCCCCCCGGGTGATGTCAAGTGCCGTTTATACCGTAGCCGGTAGGGCGATAGGCTTCGCCCTTGAACAACCGCTTCACGTTGTTGCGCTTGCGTGTTCAGCTTCAGGAATTTTAAAACAGCTTGAGTTTATACTTGCCGGACACATGACGATTGGTATTGATTGTGATCATAATTGACGGCTATTGAAAATTCCTTCATGTCCCCATTGTCCCTCATGTCCTTGCCCCACGCGAATTTGTAGATCACAGTCTGTATTCATCATTAAATTCAAATGAAGAATAGTAACAAAATGATTTCGATTTTGGGATTACGTCGTATAGTTTGTTGGAGTCTTTTTCCGGCGGTTTTGCTTCCGTGTGGGGTAATTTTTTTGTTGGTTTTTTTAGCTTTTTTTTGGTTTTGTGAAAATTTTTTTGCGGCGGAAATTTTGGTGAGTGTGATTTTGGCAATGGTTTTTTTGTGGCTTATGTCGATTACAACCATATTGATGTGTCTTGCAATAGCGTTTTTGCAAAGTGACAAAAATATACCGTAGCCGGTGGGGCGATAGGCTTCGCCCTTGAACAACCGCTTCACGTTGTTACGCTTGCCTAACGCTCTGCGTTGTAGGTTTACCACAACTTCAGGAATTTTAAAACAGCTTGAGTATAACGGCAACAATGAAGAAGAGTTGCCCTAATATACTCAAGCTATACTGGTGTCGATATAAATTTTAATCTTGTAACGAAAAATATGTCTGATTTGATAATAAGTGTATCGGGTTTGCGTGGTGTGGTTGGTGAGACGTTGACGCCTGAGGTTGCGATGCGTTATGCGGCGGCGTTTGCGGGAACGTTACCGGCGGGCGGTATTGTGATAACGCGGGACAGTCGCGCGTCGGGACCAATGCTTTCGGATGCGATTCATGCGGCGTTGAATGCTGCCGGACGCAACACGTTTGACACCGGAATTACGGCAACGCCGACAACTGGAATTTTGGTACGGCAGTTATCGGCTGTTGGCGGTATTCAGATTACGGCATCGCACAATCCGAGCGAGTTTAACGGAATGAAATTATTTTCGTCGGAGGGGCGTGTTATTCCGAAGGAGGTTGGCGAGGGAGTGTTGCGGCTTTATAGCGGCGGCAATTTGAGTTGGAAGGATTCGGATTCTATTGGCAAACGGATTGAGTGTAAAAATACGATCACGGGGCATCAAAAGGCAATTATTGAAACGATAAATCTGAATGCTATTGCGGAGCGTAAATTTCGGGTATTGCTTGATTCGAATCATGGTGCGGGTGCGTTACTTGGGGCGTGGTTATTTGACGAGTTGGAGTGTGATGTAACGATAGTTGGCGAGGCACCGACGGGGCATTTTTTGCATTTACCGGAGCCGACGCGTGAGAATTTATCGCAAATTTGTGATGTGGTGAAGTATGGCAATTTTGATGTAGCATTTTGTCAAGACCCTGATGCGGATCGGGTGGCGGTGATAGACGAGTTGGGGCGTTATATTGGTGAGGAGCTTACGGTTGCGATTAGTCTTGAGCATATTTTACGGGTTGCGGCGGGCGAGGCGGAATTGGGGTCTGATTCGATTGGTTCGAAACGTTTGTTTAAGCGGGAGAGTGGTGCGGTTGTCATAAATTGTGCAACAAGCCGAGTCAATGAAGATATTGCGAAACGTTATGGAGTTCCGATTTATCGCAGTGCGGTTGGTGAGGCGAATGTTGTTGATTTGATGTTGAAGACTGGTGCAATTTTTGGGGGTGAGGGCAATGGCGGACCTATTGATCCGGCGGTAGGTTTGGTGCGGGACAGTTTTGTGGGGATGGTTCAAATTCTTGACGCAATGGCATCGAGTGGCAAAAAGATTTCGGAGATTGCGGACAATTTGCCGAAGTATTCTTTGGTCAAGCGGAAGGTGGGTATTGATTCATCGAAGGTACCGTTATTGCTTGACAAGATAGCCGAATCTTTCAAGGGTTTATTGTGTGATAGGCTTGATGGGTTACGGATAGATCATGGTGATGCGTGGGTATTATTGCGCGGCAGCAACACGGAGCCAATCATAAGAATTTTCGCCGAATCCACCAGCGAAAAAAGATCAAACGAACTCTGCGACGAAATCGAAAACCTTTTGTAAAAACCTGCATCAAGAATACTTTGTCCATTTAAAAATTCAGCACGCAGACAACGCAGATTTGAAAAAGATATTCGCAAGGTCAGAAAATAAAATCTTATCTGCGAATATCTTTAAATAATCTGTGTTATCTGCGTGCTGTTCCAGCTTCGGCGCACTGGAAAAAAACGAAGGTAGGCAATTGTTCATTGAACGATTACCTACCTTTGCTGTTTTTGTTGAAATGTTACAGATATTCTCGATCTAATTTTCCAACACGATTTTTAAATCGTTGCTTCCTTCTTTGATTTCGAGGAAGAGCGGGGATTCCAGTGGGCTTTGATATTTTTGTGGAATATCTGCCGGATTGGTTGGTGTGAT
>JAIRWK010000074.1 GCA_031268995.1 Planctomycetaceae bacterium | reverse complement strand
AAGGGTTGCCCCTACGATTTTGCCACGCAGGGACAATCATATTGTGTCTAGCGGGACGACCGAATATGGACTCTTGCGTAACAGGAGTTCCTTCATATATTTTTGTCAAAAACCTCTGTGTTCTCTGTGGTTATTTATACCGAAGTTACAAAATAAAAACTGAATTTCATAGTGCGATGAGTATAATTGGTGTTCTCCAATCGCCAATTGCTGTTCTACAATTGACAATTGCTGTTCTACAATCGCCAATTGCTGTTCTACAATCGCCAATTGCTGTTCTACAATTGGCAATTGTTGTTCTACAATTTGGCAATTGTTGTTCTACAATTGGCAATTGTTGTTCTACAATTGACAATTGTTGTTCTACAATTGACAATTGTTGTTCTACAATTGGCAATTGTTGTTCTACAATTGACAATTGCTGTTCTACAATTGACAATTGTTGTTCTACAATTGGCAATTGTTGTTCTACAATTGCCAAATTTTGCCCGCCTAAATGTTCAAAAAAGACAAAATTTGCCCAAAATTGCTTCAAAATGATACAAATTTGGTTGAATTGCTCATTATACTCAAGCTGTTTTGAAATTCCTGAAGCTGATAACAACGTGAAGCGGTTGTTTGAGGGCGAAGCCTACCGCCCATACCGGCTTCGGTATATGCGTTGGTTACTCATGCGTAACATGAGTAACTGATATAAAAATTCTTTTTAGCCCTTGCAAAAATAAATTTTGGCAAATCAAATGAAATGATTACGTCATATTTACTCTTCTTGACCTCTTGTCCAAAATAAACGCGTGAATCATAAATTCGGACAACGGGCTTCCAAAACCGAATGTTTGGGTTTATACTGTGGTTTCAAGAAATTTCCCGAAATTTAGCGGGGATTTCTTGAATTGTTGTTTGGGCAAAAAAATTAGAATTAAAATTAAGATTAAAATTAGGATTGAATAAAAAATGAGAAAGTATTTGAATTTGAAATTTGTGATTGGAGTTGTGTCTGTAACGTTGTTGACGCAACTTGTGTATTCGGATGGAGAGGGTGATGCTGTTTTGAGCATACCGCCGTTGACCGTGCAAACATTTCCCGATGCCGAATGTAGGATTGATGATTGGGCTGCCAAGCCGGAGGCGTTGGATTATGAGGAGACGAAGAAACTTGCCCTTGAGGCGGAAGTTGACGGTCGTATTGGTAAGGCTTTGACGTGTTGGGAGCGTGTTATTGACAGGACAACTTGCACGGAAGAACAACGCAGCGAGGCACGAACACACATCAAAAGCCTACGCCCGCGAGTTCAATTCAACACCGATCCGGTAAAAGCGAAAATTTGGAATGTCCTCGTGGTCATATACAAGGAAGTAAAAGCCGAGCGGAAAAGTGATGACGGCAAAGTTACAAACTATCACAAGATTTTCACGGAGAAGGATTTGTCAACGATTGGTCGCGAGTTGGCGGGATTTCGTGATTTGGTTTTTTTGTGGTCGAGCGGTGTGTTGTTACCTGAGTTTAAGGTGGTGATTGTTACTGAGCCGATTACTGATATTAGTTTAGCGTTTTCGGGCAATGGATTTCCGATTGGACCGCGAGAGATAGCTCGTGAGTTTGAGAAGCATTCGACGGCTGAGAAGAAATATGACACGGTGATGGCGTACATCAAATGTCGCGGTGACGGCGGCAGTAATATAAACAGTCCATTTACGGCGGCGATGTATGGAAGGTTAGGGGAGTTGAAGGGAGCGGGTTATATGATGGTTCCTTGGGGGACTAATTATCCGTACAAAGATGAGTTGGTTGGTGAGATGGAGTTGCACGAGTGGTTACATCAAGTTGATGATGTGGTTCATCATTATCTAGGTTATCCGCGCGGTACAACACGTTCGTCTGATGATGGTCGCGGCGTAGGTGATAATCGTCCAAACGGTGAAGAAGAATACAAAAGACCCAAAGACGGTCGTAATTGGGCGTATTTCTATAAACACCTGATGACGGAACATTTAACCAGACAAATCTGGTCGGAATTGACCACAACAAATATCCCGCGAGAAAATAAACCCGGCGCAAAAATAAAAATCACAAAATAAACTCACGCCAAAACCAATTATTTCAATTAACACGTGGGAGCGATCCTTGCGGTCGCTCCGTGTCAGGTGCAAGACATTTGCGATTATTTGCAAATGGGAATTTCTTGTATGATTGTCTAAAAATTAATTTTATTCGAATTCGGTCGATTTCTATCGACTGAACATCGACCGAATTTGAATAATTTGCTTTTGGCAATAGTAATTGTAGAAATTATTCCCAAATGTCTTTCGTTTTGAAAAAAAATATAACTTAAAAGTCTATCGTAATGCGGTGGACAAAACATCTGCTCGTGTTGCGGGGCAAGGGATATTTCATGGAAACTGGATCAAAAATTAGTTTACTTTCCGGCAATGAGGCGATTGCGCGTGGTGCGTTTGAGGCTGGGGTTACGTTTGCGTCGGGTTATCCGGGTACGCCGTCAACGGAGATTCTTGAGGCGGTTGCGGCGGAATATTCTGACAAAATTTATGCCGAGTGGGCACCGAATGAAAAAGTTGCGTTTGAGGCGGCGGTTGGTGCTACTTTTGCGGGCGGCAGGGCGATAACTACGATGAAACATGTGGGTCTGAATGTCGCGGCGGATCCTCTTATGACGTTGAGTTATATTGGCGGCGTGGGCGGATTTGTTGCAATTGTTGCGGACGATCCCGGAATGCACTCTTCGCAAAACGAGCAAGACACACGCCGTTATGCGCAGTTTGCCAAGATTCCTATTTTTGAACCAGCCGATTCAAACGAAGCCAAAGAGTACACAAAACTTGCAATTCAACTTGCCGAAACATGTAACACGCCGGTAATTTTGCGTACCACGACGAGAGTTTCTCATTCACGCGGTCTTGTTCAACTTGGCGAGCGTGAGGAATCGGGGCGTGAGATAAATTTCGAGAAAGACCCGCCGCGTTTTGTACCTATTCCGCTTTGGGGGCGTAAAATGCGTCATCGGGTTGAATCGCGTTTTTGCCAAATCCGCGAGGCGGTTGACAATATGAATGTGAACAAAATAGAGTTACGCGACAAAAAACTTGGCATAATCACTTCCGGCATCACGTACCAATACGTTCGCGAAATTTTCCCCAACACGTCAACTTTGAAATTAGGCGTATCATTTCCGTTTGATGATGATTTGATTCGCAAATTTGCGCGACAGGTTGAGCGTATTGTGGTGATTGAGGAGCTTGAGGATTTTTTGGAGGAGCATATTAAGGCTCTTGGGATAGCGTGTGTTGGGAAAAGTGTGGTACCGATGATTGGTGAGTTTTCGCCAGATTTGCTTTTTGATCGGCGTGAATTTATTGTGGGGGACAAGGCGGGGGGTGCCGAGTTGTCGGGCAATTCGGATGCGAGTATTGATTGTGGTATGCCAAAGTTACCGGAGCGTCCGCCGGTTCTTTGTCCGGGTTGTCCTCATCGTGGGATATTTTATGCGCTTGGTCGTTTTGATGTCGTTGTTACGGGTGATATTGGTTGTTATAGTCTTGGAGTTTTTCCGCCGTTGTCGCGTCTTGACACAATTCTTTGCATGGGCGGCGGCGTTTCTTTGGCACACGGCATGGCAAAAAGCGGCAACAAACGAAAAGTCGTCGGAATTGTCGGAGATTCAACATTTTTCCATTCAGGAATAACCGGATTGCTAGACATCGCCTACAACAAAAGTAACGCGACTATTATCGTATTGGACAACAGAATTACGGCAATGACTGGTCATCAAGATAATCCGGGTAGTGGTAAAACGTTGATGGGCGAGAACACGGTTGCGGTATCAATTGAGGGTATTGGGCGAGCGTGTGGCATAAACAAAATTACAACCGTAAATCCGCGAGAAGTTGCCGAAGTCGTAGCGGCAATCGATACCGCAATAAAATCAAACGAACCGCATTTGATAGTTTCCAAAGCACCTTGTCCGCTACATTTGCGCAAGACGTTGGGTGATCCGTTGGAGGTTCAGGAATCTGTGTGCCGAAAGTGTGGGGTATGTTTGAAACTGGGTTGCCCCGGACTTGAAAAACAAGACGGAAATATTCGCATCAACAAATTACTATGTGCTGGTTGCGAAATGTGCCAAAACATCTGCCCCGCCAAAGCAATCATCAGAAATTCCACTTGACAATACCAAGCCAAGTATACCGTAGCTGGTAAGGCGATAGACTACGGTATCGTGGTAATAAATCACACAATAGTGTTGTGTTTATTTCTCTATTTTTGCTCTTTCGACAATAATATCGCACACATTTTTTTGACCTTTTTTGACTTCAAATGTTTTTGGGGTTGGTGGGGTGTCGGCGATTATTGATTGTTCTTTGTCGTCTGATGCGCCCACATTGATTTCGTATAACCCTTCGGGCAATCCTGTTTTAGCATTCAAGCCGTTCAAACGGAATGTACCGTTTGATTGAACTGTACCGTAAAATTGGTACTTGTCTCCTGAAAAAACTACTTGACCTCTGTCAAGTATTGTTCCATCTGAAAATTTGACCGTGCCGCTCACCGGCGACAATCCATTACCACATCCGCAAACGGTTATCAATAAACCAAAACAAATTGCAGAGAAAATTTTTAAGTTTGTCATAATAGTTTTAAAAAATAAAAAAAGGAAGTTAAAAAAATACATAAAAATCCAGCCGCTTGATTTTTTGTACAATAATTTATCGGACAATAAAAAACAAACGGCTGAATGTTATACCGACACCGGTATGGGCGGTAGACTTCGCCCTTGAACAACCGCTTCACGTTGTTGCGATTGCGTGTTCAGCTTCGGGAATTTTAAAACAGCTTGAGTATACAACCACATCTACGGCAACGAAACAACAGCACCATCGTTAACCGCTGATAAGCAACGAACGATGTCCATTCTTACTGACTTAGTTATTCCTTGAACTGAAGCATCGCCCATCAAAACGTGAAATGTTGACGGGTGGGAAGAACCAAAACCATAAGCACGCCAAGGAACTTCATCGTTTACGTTACTTCCGTAATTGGGGCTTGTCGGTATGACAAGACTGGAAGCAACGTCTGAATTTACAGCAACAACAAATCCATATATGTCGTTTCTTACATCTGCATCATTGCCATCTCCTGAAACGTAAGCCGCAAGATAGGAACAGTCCCGTTTCCACCGTCCGCCGTTTGCTGCGGTGGAGTTTTCACATTCTCCCATTCGGCTTGCCGGAACATGTCTTTCACCGATAATGATTGTGTTTGTTGTTCCATCAGTCCACCGTGCCATCGAGTCACGCGGTTCCCAACTTGTTACACTCCCGGACTCAATTGTCGGAACGGCGGGACGAATCGCGTTGAGTAAATCGCCGTCTTTTTTTCCAAACAAATACGCAGGATCATGATATACGGTACATGTTGTTGCACTACCGATATAACGGTTCCAAAGATTGCTTTCTCGCGCATTTACGGTTGCTGTTACTGGTACGGCGTAATCTGCCAGCGGACCAGGATTCCAAGTGGAATCGTTAAAAACAGAACCGGACTTACGTCTTGAGGGACATTTCATATAGCTGACAGAGCTGAAGGATTTTTTTTCTCCGTTTGTCAACGATGCCCACCATGTTGGGTTGAATTCTTTATTGCCGGAAGTGTCGCCAGCTGTCAAGTTGTCATACATCGCCGATTGCTCTGCGTAAGGATAAAGCAATCCAAACACAGTCATTCGATGGTGAAAGTAAATGAGCAACGGCGGAACACCATCTCGCGCATCGTGAAAGTTGTGAACCGCAAGACCAATCTGTTTGAGATTGTTCGTGCATTGCGTTCTACGCGATGCTTCGCGTGCTGCTTGAACCGCAGGCAATAACAGCGCAATCAAAACCCCAATGATCGCAATTACGACCAAAAGCTCAACAAGAGTAAAACCAAAAGAAACATGAAAGGGCTTGGGAGAAATCCCCAAAGAATTATCGTTACGATAATTGGAATGCTTATCTTTACACAGATAGCCCCCCCCCCCCCCGTTTGCCTAAATTAACATTTGCCCTAAAATCAATAGCAGTATTGATTTCAATTCCTACAAAATCTGGCACTAAATTCATCTTTTTCATTTTCTCCTCCATTCAAT
>JAIRWK010000055.1 GCA_031268995.1 Planctomycetaceae bacterium | reverse complement strand
ATTTCCCGCCACTTCTCAAGCGTCTCTTTTGTCGGATACAAACGGTACTCCAACTCGGCATAGAAAATCGGGTGCGGTTGTTGCCAGATCAACAAAGGTCCAATTCCCGACGGCGAATCTTCCGCGTCGGGACCGATCATTTTTTGCCAACGCGCACCGGTGAAACCTTGTGAGGTTGCGAGTTCTTTTGCTTTGGGCAAAACGTCGCGGTACCATTTCAAACTCTTGTCCATCATTGCCCAACGATTCCACAAACCATAATGCGCTCCGTGCCACCAGTGCATTTCAAGATGAAACTTGCCGTACCAACCGCTGTTATTGAAAAGCCCGCTTTCTTGCGGCGGATGCGAACCGGCTTCGTTGACGGCAAGCAAATACTGCGAAAGCACGATCCTCCGCTCCAACTCCTTCCAACGCGGATCGCTGCTGCCCGACAAATCAATCGCCCCGCCGGTTTTCCAGAATGTTTGCCAATACGTTTCCGAAGTCTGGAACGCTTTACCGAAAGCCGGAAGTTCCTCAACAATCTTTTCCGGCGAATAACATGCGGAAAACTCAAACGCATCCGATTTCGTGTTGGGTGTTAGCAGAAGTTGATGTGCGGCTTTTTCTTCCAATGTTGCCGTTTCCGACCAAGTGATGGCGGCGTGATAACTTGTTTCGTCCATTTGGCGTTGCACGTCGGCGCGGTTTGGGTTGGCACTGTTATTCTGTTGGAGCGAGGTTTTGTGCAATTCCGGCTTTGTCCAATCCGCTCCGGTGTTGCCCGGATGTCCATACGGAAACGACCACTCAACTTGCAACCGGCTCTCTTGCAAAAGCGGGCTTTGAACCTTCACCGCCAGACTGCCCGTTTCGGGTTCGACACACGTAACAACATGAACAGGCACGCCTTCAATTTCATACCGACTGTCGATCATGCCGTTCCACATATCCAACGTTTGACGAATATTCTTCACGTCATTTGGCGTTATCAATTGACCGTCGTTCTTTTTAATCAGAAAACGCAACCGCCCAAGACAAATCCGGTGCGGATTTTCCCGCATCCATTTGAAGAGTTCTTCTTGACCTTTTGGCGAGGAGCGGTAAGACAGAGTGCGTCCGTGAAAATCGTAGTCTTGCAATTTGAGTGCGGCGTGTTTTCCTTCGACCGGACAAGGCACGGAATGCCAACCCCAATGCGACATAGAATTACCGTGAAACGTTTGCAATCCGGTTGGGTCAATACCGAATGCGATTTCCCCGTTCCCGACTTGCAACAACTCGGACGCTGAAATTTTGTTAAGCGTTACAGCATGCCGCTTAACCAATGCCTCCCGATCGATACGATCAATCGGCGATTCCTCGCCATAAACGCAACATTGCATGACGCAAATTGCAATAATAGACAATACTAATTTATTCATTATTAACCTTTTCATTTTTTAAATTGCTAATTCACGTTACACTTCTACAAACGATATACCGATGCCCATCGCCTCACCGGCTACAGTATAATGCCTTGAAGTATACTCATCGCACTATGAAATTCAGTTTTTATTTTTTTGATAGGATTTACAGGATAGCAGGATAGACAGGATTTTTTTATTATATCCTGACAATCCTGTATATCCTGTTGTCCTGTCTTAAAAAAATAAATTTCATAGCAGCTTTGGTATAAAACCGTTATCAGGTAATTATGCACCCACAATATCCAACTACGCGGGCGATGTCGCCGGAGGATTCTGCGCTTGTTGTGTAACCGATTTCCTCAATTGCCCGCACGCCGCCCATGCACCGCAATACCTCCAACACAAATACCATCGGCACAATTCCACACATTGAAATTTGATTCTTCATCACCGTCTCAAGCAAAATGTCAGGCTTCGACTTGGCTACCGCTTCCTTCAACGCATCAATCGCAGTCCTGTCAATCTTGCGCGTCATTTCCTCCGACGCAAAATGATTCATGTCCGACGACACTACCAATAACGGTTTCGTTTCCAACGACTCCATAAAACGCGAAAATTGCTTCGCACCCGCTTGAATCATTGCCCACGAAGATGTCGCCATCACAATACCAATTATCTTTGTCTTCGGTGATAGCCTGTGCAAAATCGGTAGCAAAACCTCAATCGCATGTTCGCCCGCATGCGGTGCCTCGTCAAAATCAATTAAATCAACATACCTCATAATCGACCCCGCCAAATCAAGATCACTCTCAACGCGACAATCCGGTAACTCCCAATATAAATTCGGCGCAATACTCCAATCAATTCCGCCCGCACGATGCTTCGGCGCAAAAATTATCACACGCTCAGGTATCTCCACCGACGACAATGTCTCCGCCACAAGCCGCCCCGAATACCGCCAACCCGCATGAGGAACAAGAACCGCCGAAACTCGCTTGCTCGCTAACTTCTTTTCAGAAATATTGCCGACATGGGCAATAGATTTATCAGTTTGCGATGTTGTAATTGCGCGTTCAACCTTTGGTATCTCAAAACGGCTTGAGCTTAACATCTGGTCTAGTTCGGCATTAAGCTCAGCAACATCCGACGGATAAAACATGCCCGCAACCGCACTTGCCCGCGATTTGTTCCATTCTTGCGTCTTCTGACTTGCACTAACCGATAAGTTTTCCATCGTTGCCACAATCCTAAAAGAAACAACATCACACAAATCCAAATCCTCCGCATCAAGCATGTCCGCCGCACCACGAACAAGCTCCTCAGCAGTACAAGAATTATCGTAACGAATAGACCAACCATTGCGACTCGTAACTAAAACACAACGATTCTCCGTGTCAACCGAACTCAAATCAGAACAATTGACGTTGCCGTGAATTTGCGGATCCCAGAATATCGCCAAATTAAGCGAAAAATCACGAATATCGTAAAAAGTTACACCAAGCCGAACCACTTGATAGCCCAACACCTTGAGCAACTCTAACACCGACGGTTGAAATTGAACATCCGGTCGAACCGAAATTTTGGAACAGACAATAGGAGGACGATCCGGAATCCTGAACTCAATTATTACCCCCGAAACGTTGCCGTCATAAAGACCCGGAAAATAAGCTGGCGGTGATAAATTTTCAGTCATCGCCCTAAACGTTTCAATACAAATATTCCGCGCATCTTCAGCGTCAGTCAATGCCGGCACGTTTGATGTTGAGGCGGGGCGTTGGAATTTTGCGGCGAAAATTAACTCTTCGGCTGTTTTTTTATCGTCAATATTAGCAGCAGAAAAAGGTCCCCTAATCGCACGCCCCTCAAATGTATGCAACAGCGACCTGTCATCAAGCCACGCATCCGTAGGCAAACCAGCCTTGCGACAGACTGCTTCAAGAAATTGCCGCGAGTCCATTCCGTACTCGATTGCTACTCCGGGCAACAGCAAACCACGATTGCCGCCATGAGAAATTTGAACACCATGCTCGCCAATAACCACCGCATCCAACCGCGATTCACCACGCGCCGCAACCCGTCGCATCCCCCAAAGCAACCAAATTTCCATGTCAAGCTCGAAAAGCTCCGCAGCAGAAATCGGCGGGAATCGCGGATCATCCTTAGCCGCATGAATCGATGCCTGCTCAACCGCCTCACCAAGCGAAATCTGATCAGACATAATCCCCATACAACTCCGAAGCTCGCCATTGTTTTTCAAACTAACAAAAGCACCAAGCAACAAAACATCAGCAACCTCCGACACCTGTTGACGAATAGACTCACAACTCGTATTCGTAACAATCGACGCAATACGACGACCAACAGCATGAAATAAAGCTACCTGTTGCTCCTCAGAAATATAAGGCTCACCCATACAAAACCCTTTCAGGAATCTTATAAACTCAAGCTACTTTAAAATTCATGGAGCTGAACACGCAAGCGCAACAACGTGAAGCGGTAGGCTACACCCATAGACGACCGTTTCTCATTCGGCTTCGGGAATTTTAAAACAGCTTGAGTCCAATGTTTTTAAGGGACATAAGGGACAAAAGGACGAAGCATACCGCCCATACCGGTGTCGGTTGTCAGCTACCGTTGAAGCCGTGTTTTTCTAGTTTTTCCCGCAACGTGTCAGACGTGAACGGCTTTACTAAATAGTCCGAAATGCCGGCTTGAATTGCCTCCATTACTCGCGTCCTTTCGGCTTCTGTTGTAACCATAATAACCGGTATTTTGGTATCCAATGCACGAATTGCTTTGAGAACCTCAAGCCCCGTTTTGCCCGGCATGTTCCAATCAGTAAGAACCATGTCAAACTCACCCGGCTTGAAAAGCTCAATCGCTTGCACTCCATCCGATGCCTCTGTTACATCTTTAATCCCAACGGCTAAAAGAGCACGCAATATAATTTTACGCATTGTACTCGAATCATCCGCAACCAAAACACGTGTCATCTGAAATCTCCCATCAAAACAACAGGTACAACAAACATAAACACGCCGCAAAAATCCAAAACCGCAAACATGACTAGTTTGAAAAACCCGCAAAATTAAAACTACTAAACAACTGATCGCAACAAACAGTGATACAACCAGTAACGAAATATACCGTAGCCGGTATTGACGTTCGGCTTTGTCTTTGAACAACCGCAACTCCCGCCATGACCCGCACACATAAAACCGTAATTGCCTTAGCCTCTATCAAAAATGAAATCTTTGGGAATGTAAAGCAATCTTGCACACGAACTACAAGTTATCGGTTTCTTTTGCATTATAATTGCCAGTGAGTGTATAGGTATTTGATGGTTGCACGAACCGCAATACCGCTGGTTCTCAACAATCGCCAACGACTCAACTCCGCCCAAACTACGCACCAACCGATCATAGATCTCCCTAAACTCACGAGGTAACTTGACCTCCTCCGCCCTCAACAACTCACTCACCGACGCAATATCGTTGTCAATTTTGGGTTTGTCCTCAAAATATTTTTTCTTCGTATTTGTAAATAACTCCCGCGATTTGCCCAACTCTTGCTCCGCTAAACCAACATTAGCATGAAATTTATCCGCCTTGTCTATCGCCTCCAACGCCTCATCATCAAGCACATTCCGCGCCGCCTCATCCGCCTTAATTTGCGACTGCAACGCTTGGTATTCCTTGTTTGTTTTTGCCTCGCGTAATTGTTCTCTTCGTTTGGCAAGACTCAGATCATTTTGGGTTACTTCCGACTCTTTTTGTTTTGCGTATGCGTACAGTTTGTGATATTCATTCGTTGTTTCTTGCAACTTCGTCTCATTTTTTTGGATTGACGCCGCCTGAGATTTCAACAATAACTCGCCGCGGCGTAATCGCCCATTGAGTTCACTTAATTGTATTTGCAACTCGTGTATTCGCTCCAATACCTCACGTATGTCGTGTAACTTTTCCATCACTGTCAAAAATAACTCCTAAAAAATAACTATAAACTACACACTGAACAACCGCTTCGCAATGTTGCGATTACGTGTTCAGCTTAATTTCAAAGCAACCTCAGTATGATACCAAAAAAGTAACTTCCTACAACAGGGGAGGACAAAGTATTGGAAGTCCCCGTTTGACTATACTCAAGCTGTTTTAAAATTCCCGAAGCTGCGGTAAACCTGAAACGCAGAGCGTTAGGCAATCACAACAACGTGAAGCGGTTGTTCAAGGGCGAAGATTACCGCCCATACCGGCTACGGTATAAACTGGAGATGGGACTTGCAAATTTTAGTTGTCTCGTTACACTTTCCGGTTTCCGATTGAGTGTTTAGCTTTTCAGCTGTTTTGAAATTCCCGAAAGCTGAACACGCAAGCGCAACAACGTGAAGCGGTTGTTCAAGGGCGAAGCCTACCGCCCATACCGGCTTCGGTATACAGTCGCCGCAACCCATAATTTGCCCCTTTACCGTGTCTGTTAGAAACACAAATAAAACCGAAACCCAAACTCCCGCCAATAAGTTAACCGCTCAAACTGGTAATTCTTCCGTTGCGGAAAAATCCACGAGGAAGAAATCCGTCCGTGTTGAGAATACGTCTGAAATTTCTTGGCTTTCCGTGATTGAGGCGAGGGAACATAATCTTAAAGGGGTGAGTGTTTCATTTCCTATCGGCGCGTTTAGTGTTGTTACGGGGGTAAGCGGAAGCGGGAAAAGTTCTCTTGTTCATGATGTTATTTGGAAAACTCTTGCAAAAATACTTCATCGAAATACAAGCGTAATTGCTGGCAAAGTTAAATCGATTACCGGAATTGAACACTTGAATAAGGTCATCAACGTAAACCAACAACCAATCGGGCAAACCCCAAACTCAAATCCCGCAACGTACACGGGAGTATTTGATTTGATTCGTGAGCTTTTCGCCAAATTGCCCGACGCGAAATTACGCGGATACTCCGCGCGGCGGTTCAGTTTCAACGTAATGGGCGGACGTTGCGAAAAATGCGAAGGTGCTGGTCAAATCAAAGTTGAGATGCATTTCTTGCCTGATGTCTGGATAACTTGCGACGCTTGCAACGGTAAACGGTACGATAGACAAACTCTTGATGTAAAATACAATGGTTACTCAATTGCTGATGTTCTTGAAATGACTTGTGCGGATGCGTTGAATTTATTTTCGAATATTCCTCGTATCCGAAAGACGCTTCAACTTCTTTGTGATGTCGGGCTTGACTATATTTCTCTCGGTCAATCCGCGCCAACCTTGTCCGGCGGCGAATCCCAACGCATTAAACTCACCTCCGAATTGACAAGACCTGACACCGGACGCACGTTGTATTTGCTCGACGAGCCGACGACGGGATTGCATTTTGACGACATGAATAAATTGCTGCTTGTTATTCACCATCTCGTCGATCTCGGCAACACCGTGATCGTAATCGAACACAATCTTGACATTATTAAAAACGCGGATTGGATAGTTGATTTAGGACCTGAAGCGGGTGATAACGGCGGCTATTTGTTGTTTGAGGGAACGCCTGAGGAGTTGGTTCAGAGCGGTGTTGCAAGTCATACGGCTGTCGCAATTGCGCCGGTTTTGAAAAGCGGTCTTTATCAAGAACGAACACGGTTTGATTCGGTAGGCACGACAAATTTACTATACAACGACGTTTTAGATTCGGCGGCTAAAATTGAGCCGGAGGTGTCGATTGCTCTTGAAATTCCTTGGGAAAAGAACGGCATAAAATGGCACACGCAAGACCGCGTTTGCCGCAATGGAACTCCTATCAAATGGGACGGGAAAATTTTGCTCGACATCGTCAGCCAAATAGAAGCGTCAGGAAAATTCGCGCCCACTGATTGGAATAAGAGAGCAACTGTTGAAATTCGACCGGAGAAAAAAACGCTCGGTTGGTTCATGCGGGCAACAACTTCAGATGAATGGATTTTGAGAGTTACATTCAGGACGGCGGGCGGCACTTTCAAACGTGATTCTCTTGTTGCCGCAATTGCGTTGAAGCCGTTTAGCCAGATAGAAAAAATACCGCTCTACGGAAATTTGCCGCGTGTAATGCTAAGAAGACAAACAATACGATGGCAAGAAATAGAACTTTTGCTTTTTTCATTTGACGAAATTAACCGCCAACAATTTCGCGATTTTTTGGACACGGCAATTAAAGGCTTCACGCGATTCGTAAAACCAACCATTGACAAAAATCCCGAAAAACTTATGGAATGGGCAGTGGCGGGCAAAAAATGGCATTTCACTCCAACTGGTTTAATCGGCGGCAATCGGCTTTTGTGGGATTTATCTCTTTTGGCGGAAATTTTTAGCTTATTGAATGACGTTTCGCCGGACATGGATGTCAATTGGGCGCATAAATTTCAAGTACAATTTTTTTGCAAAAAACAAAAAAACGAACCATCAGAACAAGAAATCGAATCCGACGATTCACAACTTCAAAAGTTACCTTGTGTGGTTGTTTGGACGAAGCGTGTTGATGCGGTTTATCTTGATTTTTGTGCGGCGAAAGGTGCGGTTACGTTGGGCAAAGTGGAAAGTATCGGCTTCGACTGCGACATTGACTCGTCGCAACAAGACTACGACACCGTACACTTGAAATTCAACAATAAAGATGACCTCAATAAATCAGAATTAAAACAATTGCTAAAAGAAACTTTGATGAAATTCTAGTGAGTTGTCGTCGTTCATTTTATGTACTCAAACTGTTTCAAAATTCCTGAGGCTACAGTAAACCTGCAACGCAGAGCGTTGGGCAAACGCAACAACAAACCTGCAACGCAGAGCGTTGGGCAAACGCAACAACGTGAAGCAGTTGTTCAGGGGCGAAGCCTATCGCCTTACCAGCTACGGTATACCACTACAGACGCTAATCAAGTACCCAAAAAACGAAAATGAGCCGTTCATTCCCGAAAATGAGCCGTTCATTCCCGAAAATGAGCCGTTCATTATCGAAAAT
>JAIRWK010000422.1 GCA_031268995.1 Planctomycetaceae bacterium | reverse complement strand
AGCACTTTCCGACAATCCGCAAGCACTGAATGTAAAACTCTATTTGAGTGATAGTGTACAGGGAACAAATTCGGCAGTTGATGAAATTAATTTCGACGTACAAGAGTCGTTACTTAACGCAGCAAATACTGCTTACGAATGGATAATCCCTTGTGCTTGGAAAATCGAAACCGTGAACGGAGTCAGGACTATAACAACACCGACACCAGCTACTGCCGACACCATCGGTCCCAAAAAAGAAGGTTCTTTACCGCAAGTATTCGATACCACAGGTAAGGATATAACAAAAAATGGTGATGCTGAGACCATAAACACGTACGAAAATGGTTTTACATTGGAACTGGATTTTTCTTTCGTGAAAAATACTGAACAAGATTATCCACAAGGCTACATACGCCCCGATCACACTAATCAAAATGAGCAAGACGACAAAGCTGATAGACTTCAAATGGACTTTTGCGGCAACAGTGGAGTCAAAATTTACGGAGTTTATGAAATCCAAATCTTTGATACGGAGGCTCTTGTCGATGGTATGCTGATCAATGCCGCTGGAAAAGTTGAGAACGGTCTTATTACCGACCAAACAATTGGTGGAAGAAAATACAAGGGAACCGCAGTCAATAAAGTAATTTCTGGGATCCCATACGGGAAATCTGACAAGACAACATACAACGATTTGATTGCCGCTAAAAACACACAGTTGGCAACGAATCACATGAGAATTGATTTCAAGAAAAATGCGAATGCTTCGTTTCATATTCGTGTTTTTATGAACAACGCAGTAGTGCATTTTTTTGAGGATATGAATGTCCAATATGGAACAGGTGACAGTGGTTCCAAAATAGAACTAGCAACATTGCCGACTGAAAAAAAGAAAATTTATCTTCAGTCTCATTGGGGGAGCGGGGTGACGTTTAGTAATATTACTATTGGACCGCCGCCTGCAAATTGATGATTGTTTTCAATCAATTTGGCGGTATCCGAATTTATATTTTGTGCCGTCTATGGATTGATAAAATGTAATTTGCTTGTGGTATTAAAAATAAAATTTTTAATACCGCAATACAAATTTTTAGATGTAATCTAAGCACACATATTTATAAGGAGAAACCTTATGTTGAATCGTAATTTTGTTCTTTGGTTGGTAACGATTGTAGTGATGTTTGCAAACACGCTGGTATCGGCGGAAATTATTGATACAGCAATAGAGCATACAGGTACAATAGTAGTCAAAAATGGAGCCGATTTTCACAAGCATCGCCTTTGTGCAGTATTTCTTAATACAAACGGATTAGTTTCTGGTGTAAACTTTTCGAATGCAGATTTAAGATACGCTAGGCTTGCTTCAGATGGAGAGGAAATTGATCCTGTCAGCCAATATAAAGAGTGCAATTTCCATAAAGCGAACATGACATTCGCTTATGGTATTTACGCAGAATTTATTGACTGTGATTTTACCGATGCCAATATTGATGGTGCTGAAATTGCATTGTCGCCTAAAAATCTTGCGCAAACAAGGAACTATAAGCTCCGTGACTTAAGAGGAGTAAAGTTAAACTGTTCTTGGGTGATTTATGAGAGTACCATTAATATTGTTCCTATTGGTGCCCCTTCTTTTGATTTTTCAAATTGTCTCCTCAATGATGCAACATTGCCTTATGGGATAGGTAATTGTAAATTTGACGATGCGATGTTGGAAGGAACAGAATTTTATGCCTTATGCGAGAAAAAAGTAGAATCTCATTCTTTTCGTGTCGAACAATTATATTCTACGAAAAGTTATAAACAGGGTACGATAATAAATTGTAATTTTTCTGTTTTAGATTTTACGAATGCAAATTTTACGAACATTAACTTAACCCAATGTCAATTTTATGGCAATCTCAAGGATGCGAAATTTGATAATGCTATAATTTCAAACTGCACTTTAAGAGATGCAAAAAATTTAACGCTTGCACAGATTAAATCGACTTGGAATTACAAGTATAACCGAATGGATGGCATAGAACTGCCGAAAGACATTCAAGACAAACTTGATAAGGAAAAGAAAAAATGAAAGAATAATTTCGTATTATACCGAATCCGGTATGGGCGGTATGTTTTGTCCTTGAGCAACCGCCTCGTGATATTATGTTTAAAAGCTTTCGATAATTATGCTTGATATTATTTATGAGGACAATCATCTTTTGGCGTTATTGAAGCCTTCGGGATTGGCGACGATGGGGTTGCCGGAGGGTGAGGCGACGTTGTTGACTCTTGCCAAAAAATATATTAAACATAAATACAATAAACCAGGTGAAGTTTATCTTGGAGTAGTTAGTCGTCTTGATGTTCCGGTTTCCGGTGTTGTGCTTTTTGCGCGAACATCGAAAGCAGCGGCAAGGTTGAATGAGCAATTCAGGAATCACACGGTTGAAAAAATTTATCTTGCGGTTGTTGAAGGTGCAATTTTTCCGGCAGAAGGCGATCTCGTCGGCAACATTTGCGAGGACAAACGACACCGCAAAGTAAAATTGACCGACGACGACAGCGGCAAAGAATCAAGATTGCGTTATTGTGTGTTGGGGCGAGTTGGGGCAAATTCGCTTATCGAGGTAGATCTTTTGACAGGACGTAAACATCAAATTCGCGCCCAACTTGCGGCGCATGGATTTCCGATTTTGGGCGACATTAAATACGGCGCAAAAAATAAATTTGCCCCAAACATAAATCACAAGAACAAAAACAAACGCGAATTTGTGTTACAAAAAAACAAAAATAAAAATAGTTGTATTGCGTTGCATGCTTATAGGCTGAGTGTTGATCATCCTATTACGGGCAACCGGATTACTTTTGAAACACCTCACCCTTTACTTTCACGTGAGCTACCCCAAATTTTATCATTACGCAAGAGCGAGCGGACTTGTTAGCAAGGATGTTTTGGACAAGTTATTGCGTGATTCTTATGATTCTATCGTGAAGCGTAGGAGGTTGCGCAATCATTCTACTGAAACGGAATTTTGCGATATACCGAAGCCGGTATTGGCGGTAGGCTTCGCCCTTGAACAACCGCTTCGCGATGCTACGCTTGCGTGTTCAGCTTCAGGAATTTCAAAACAGCTTGAGTATAACATTTGCGGCGAACCAACAATTGCGCCGCCTGATAAACCGCAACCAACCGAATTTCAAAAAAATAAACTACGACTCCGTTACGGCAAATCGTCTGCAATCCGTCTTGCCGAAAAAATTGTCGGCAAAAATACGCCTTCGCCAAACGATACGCCCAAATCGATAGACGATCTTTCGGCGGTGATTGATGGCGACACGGCGAACACAAAAACGTTGAGGACAACTGAGCTTGATCGGCGGCTTGCGGAGTTGCTTGTTGATCGCGGTATCTTGAACAAATGGCAAACCGCGCAACTTCTTGAAGGACGCACAAAATTTACTCTTGGCAATTATCTAATTCTAAACGCAATTGGTAAAGGCGGATACGGTCATGTATTTCTTGGACGTGAGGGTGTTGTTGGCGAGTCGGAGGTTGATCAGGCAATAACGCAAAATCAAACGGATTCAAAATCGGACTTGAAGCCGTTGGTTGCTTTGAAGGTTTTACCGCTTGCGAAGACAACGCCGGAATTGCTGGAAAGATTTCGCAATGAAATAACGTTACAAAAAAGGTTGTGCCATCAGAATTTGGTGCGTTTTATTGATTCGGGTCATGATGGCAGCGTGGATTTTATGGTGCATGAATTTATTGATGGCGGTGACGTTAAGGCGTTGCTACAACGTGAAGGAGTGATTCCGTATGACATCGCGGCGGTAATAATTACGGAGTTGTCAAAGGGCGTGCAATATCTGCACGATCAAGGAATCATTCATCGCGATATTAAGCCGGCGAACATTTTGATTTCAAGTGCCGGTGAGGCGAAGTTGATAGATTTTGGTTTGTCGGTGGATTTCAATTGTAGTCGTGCGCAAAATGATAAAACGCAATTGGAATCTGAGAGTCAATTCGACAAGGATGTTGACAAAATGAGTGTGGATAAGATTGCGGGTACGATTGATTATGTTGCGCCGGATCAGATTTGCAATCCGAGCGAACCTATTCCGGCGTGGGATATTTATTCGATTGGTTGTTCGTTTTACCAACTATTGACGGGCAAAGTACCATTTCCCAAAGGCAACATGAAACAAAAATTAGCTGCGCATGTAAATATTGAGCCGACGGATCCGCGAGTATTTAATCAATCGATACCTTTTCACATTGCGGAACTTATATTATTGATGTTGGCGAAAGACCCGACGAAGCGAATAAAATCCGCAAACGAAATTATCGAAAGATTATCCCATTGGCTTCCTCCCGACGGCTTGACAGGTCAACTAATATGCACATAATATTACCCCTT
>JAIRWK010000371.1 GCA_031268995.1 Planctomycetaceae bacterium | reverse complement strand
GTTCGGTACTCCCGCAGATATTTCAGCGTAATGCACAACTTGTCTTCGACCGTCAATTTGGGCGGTTTACCGCCTTTTTGATGCAAAACATCGTATTCCCTTTGAAGAATCGACAACATTTTTAAACGTGTCGAGGCTTACACCGTGTAACCGTTTAAAAAGAACCGTTTGGGCATCGCCCGTCTTATTTTTAGTTTCCATGACCTCATATTATAGCATCTTTAAAGTTCTTAAACAAGTCTATTGGAGAAATTAAAGTTCGCTCACAAACTCAATCATTTTGCCCTCAAAGCAAAAATCTACCTAGCCGCGTCAAAAGCCGCTTGGAACGAAATGTGCAAAATCAAACACAAGGTTGATGCGTAACATGAGCTCCTAATTTAATCGGTTTTGATTTTGGCATGATAGCGTGAGCGTATTTTGGAAGACAAAGAGAATTTCTTGCATCTTTTTGTCTCTTTATAAAAAATTAGCACGCAGATTATAAAGATGGTCGTCTGATCGAATTTGTCTTCTGATCCCGCGAACATCCTCCCCAATCTGCGTCGTCTGCGTGCTAATTTTTTCTATTGAAAATGTTGTTCTCCGATTGGTAATTGTTGTTCTCTGATTGACAATCGGAGAACAACAATTCGGGCAAAAAACACCTTCAGATTTCAAAAATGACGGAAAATTTACGGCGTAATTTGTTTAATAGCGAGGAGTATCGATTTTATTGGCTTCGGTGTAGTTTTTCTTGATCATTCTGTAAGTGTTCAGCAACATGTCATCAGAATCGCCAAAAACTTTCAGCATCTTCGCCTCAATAACAAAAACCACAACCGTTTGTTGTCCGTCCTTATCCGTCAAGAGGTTGTAAATCCAACGCAACGGCAATTCATCTTCAACCGTTCCGTCAATCATTACAGTATAAACCTTGTAACCTGCTTCGTTTGTGTATTGATTGGCGGCGGCGACTCTTCGGTAATTTTTGCCCAAACCGGTTGAAATCTCTTTTTTGAATTTGTCCAAAGTCGTCATCGTATCGACATCGACCCGCCCCATGTCCGCAATATTACACTGCGCAACAAGTTCGCCGCCATGCAACCGCCGTAAAACCGTCGTTTGCGTATCATCTTGGAAAACATACCAACTCCGATCATGAGCAAAACGCCACGCGCCCTTGCCGCCGTCATACTTCAAGCAAAGAACTCTATCATTTGACTGTATATTTATTTCCGAAATAAAATCATCAGTCAACGCTTGCGGTTTTTCAAGCGGCGAAATCTTGACCTGCAACCGCGCCACAAGATTAAAACCAGGTCCAACATGACCAATCGACCGATCCTCCTGAATCAATATCCCAAGCCAATTAATACGTTGTATATTCATGTCAAATTGGTACTTAGCCTGAACTGACATCTTCGTCTCCGCACCAAGATAAATCCCTTGAATCTCGCCGACAATCTCAACCATCGCGACATTGTCCGCAACCGCCGTAAGTACCGCATCAATCCGCGATTCCGTTACCGTATCAATCGAAAGAAATGAACGCAACACCGCATCCGAAATCCGCCACGAATCGCCAACCTTGACCTCCTTGTCCGGCAAAAGCCGATCAATCGTCAACGTATTGCCCGGCAAATCCTCAATTAAGAGCAATTCCTCACCACGAAGCGAACCATTAGGCGAAAAAAGCACAACCTTGTCATTCTCAAGACGACTGACAATCGTACGTGTTTTGTCCTTCAATTCCGGCGTTTTAACATCTTTGCCAATACGCATTTTCGCTTTTGCAAGATTGTATTGCCGCACGCTCACCAACGAATCCTGTTTCGCCAAAGGTTTTTGCAAACGCTCCTCATACCTAAAACCGGCGACAACTTCCATCTTTTCCGTACTCGCCTTCTTCTGCTCATCGCCAACCTGCTTGACATCGCCCGTAACCTCCAACAACGTCTCGACTAAATCAACCGCACCCGCCTCACGCGAACTTTTAAGCAAATATAAATCGTTATTTTTTTTGTTCGATGTTGCGACGGGAGATTTGGGTTGTGGGAGTGGTTGCGGAAGCGGTTGAGGCGTGTTTTTTGTGGGAAGTTCGGCGTAACGTTGATTTATTTTGGAGGCGTTTTTAGGGTTGGGATTTTCTTTAACTTCCTCGCCGGTTTGGTTCGCAGAAGGCAACTGACCAAAACTAACATTCGGTAACGTCTTCGCATCAGCAACTTTCGTCGCCGGCTCCTTCCCATTCTCCTTCGCAATCGCCGATTTGCCCCAAATTATCTCTTTCCCATTAACCGGATCATAAGACTTATTCGTGGACGTAGTGTTGGGTTGGGCAAAATTTGCGCCGTCAAGTTTTGCGTCAATATCATCGTCAATCTTCAACTCAACCGCATCCGCCCCATTGCTCGCACTACCGCTATCATCATTGACGTTACACGCCAACACAAAGCAGTTTTGAACAAAACTAACCACAAAAAATAACGCCAAATAAAATATTAGCCGCCGCATTTTTACTCCCATTTTTCGGATAAATGAATCGAACACACTCAAACCGCCCAATTTTTCTGAAGTCAAAAAAACAACAAAACTCATAGTATAAACGATTTACATTAGATAAAACCGCAACATAAACCGGCTTCGGCACTCATACATGACTTCCGATTGTAGCGGTTATATCGGCAGAAACAGATTTGGAACTTTGGCATAAAAACCGGAAATATCCGCACAATTCGTAAACCTTGACAATTTTTCAGTTAGTTGGGCAACTTAAAATTCCAATTTTAATCCTCACAGGTTGACAGAACACCTGCGAATGGTAACATTCTCGTACGATTTATCGCATTGTGGTTGAATTATACCGAAGCCGGTATGGGCGATAGGCTTCGACCAAGATCAATTTGCCCAACGTAAAGAAATCCCAACAAACGTAAACAGTTATACTCATAGCTGTTTTAAAATACCTGAAGCTGGACACGTAAGCGCAACAACGTGAAACGGTTGTTCAAGGGCGAAGCCTATCGCTCATACCAGCTTCGATATGATGCCGTAAAATTTGCAAAAATACTTACCAGATTGCCCCAAATTTAACGTGGGCAACATTTTTAAAAATCATGACTGATAACAATACCACCACAAATCAAACAGAAAACCCCAATAGCCAACCCCAACCAGCTGAACAAGATAAACACGAACCGCAACCAACCAAATTTATTTTTCCGGTTGCGGTTCTTTTGATTTTAATTTTGCTCTTTTACGCTTATCTGGTTTCGCAAGGCATTCCCCAAAATTGGACAAAACAAGCAATTTCATCCCACCACGCCGAAAATATTACGACAAATCACGACGGCAATTCGGACAATGATGTTGACGGAGACGACGAAGACAACACGCACCAATCACCCGAACTTGAAAATCCCGAACCCCAACACGACCAAACCGTAAGCGAAAATCAGTTGCGTAAACATCCGCCGTATTTTATGGTTTTACCGTTTGTGATTTTGTTGTTGTGTATTGCGTTTTTGCCGTTGATTCCTGCGGCGGAGCATTTTTGGGAAGGCAATTTGAACAAGTTTTTGATTGCGGCGGTACTTGGGGTTTTGACGCTTCTTTATTATTTTTTCGCGTGTGATTTTCCGGTCGAGTTGCATTGGCCCATGCACAAGTTCGTCGATCCGTCGCAAGGCGGTTTTGCTTTGGCTTCGGCGGTATTTACCAACGCGATAGTTGACGAGTTTGTTCCGTTTATAATTCTTTTGTTTTCTCTTTTCACAATAACGGGCGGCATTCGGATAGCGGGCAATTTGGTTGCGAGTCCGTTTGTCAATTCGGTGATAATTTTTATCGGTGCGGTGTTGGCGAGTTTGATTGGAACGACGGGTGCGGCGATGCTTCTTATTCGGCTTTTGATCGAAGCGAACAAGGAACGAAAATACAAGGTTCACACGATTATTTTTTTCATATTCTGTGTTTGCAATTGTGGCGGTTGTCTTACGCCGCTTGGTGATCCTCCGCTTTTTTTGGGGTATTTGAAGGGGATAGAATTTACATGGACGCTTCAGTTGTGGCATGAGTGGGCGTTTGCTAATTTCGTTTTGATTGGTTTATTTTTCGTGTGGGACACGATTTGGTTTTATCCGCGTGAGTCAAAAGAGAGCAAGTTGCGTGATAAGTCGAATGCTTCGGGGTTACGTTTTTCGGGGCTTGGGGTCAATTTACCGCTTTTATTTGGAGTAGTTTTTGCGGTGGCGTTTTTAGCACCGAGCAAACCGTTTCCGTTTACGGATTGGCATCCTTGGTATTTTTTGCGAGAGGCGGTTCAACTTGGGTTGTGTGCGATGTCGTTGTTTTTGGGCGGTCGTGTTGTTCGGTGTGAGAATGGATTTAATTTTGTGGCGATTGGCGAGGTTGCGGCGTTATTTTTTGGAATTTTCATTTGTATGCAAGCTCCGCTCCAAATTTTGAGTGTTGAGAGCAGGGCGTTAGTGAGTACGGCGGAGGCGAAGTTAGGGATTGAAAAAACAAAATTATTCTTCTGGTCAACTGGTTCGTTGAGTTCGGTGTTGGACAATGCGCCGACTTATGTTGTATTTTTTGAGATAGCCAAATCGTTGTCGCCGGACAAAGAATCTGATTTCAAAAAGGACGAGTGGAAGGACACGGATTGGCAAGCGAAGCTGGACAATGGCGAGCTTGTACGGGTTGGCAGCAGTGGTTTTATAGATTTCCGGCTTTTGGTTGCGATATCGGTGGGTGCGGTTTTCATGGGGGCGATGACGTACATCGGCAACGGTCCCAATTTCATGGTCAAAGCAATAGCCGAACAATCCGGCATAAAAATGCCAAGTTTTCTAGGCTATATGATTTACAGTTGTCTAATATTGTTACCGGTAATGATAGTAATGACGCTGGCATTTTTATGACGATTGCGTTTGTGTCTTTTTGTCCTTATTATATACCCATTATGTACTCAAGCTGTTTTGAAATTCCTGAAGTTGAACACGCAAACGTAGCATCGCGAAGCGGTTGTTCATGGGCGAAGCCTACCGCCCATATCGGCTTAGGTATATCGTCAACGGGAACGCTACCATTACAGCGTGAGACTTTCGTCTCCCCTTACGAGACTTTCGTCTCCCCTTACGAGACTTTCGTCTCCCCTTACGAGACTTTCGTCTCCCCTTACGAGACCCTCGTCTCCCCTTACGAGACCCTCGTCTCCCCTTACGAGACCCTCG
>JAIRWK010000362.1 GCA_031268995.1 Planctomycetaceae bacterium | reverse complement strand
GCAGTAATCATCATCTTGTAAAAATCTTTACCGTACCTATTACCCATCGCAATAAGATCGTTCGCAAAATGATCATACTCATCAATAATTACGTAGATTTTAATGTTATTCGCTCTGGCGGCACGGAATGCTTTTTCTAATGCCATGATGCCAAGATTTCCAGCGTCGATTTGTTGGATAAATGTTTTGGCATCTTTGAAAATATTTTCGTAGCGGCTAAAGAAAAGCTGTACAACGTTTTGAATTCTTTGGGAGAATGATATAACAAACCTGTCTTCGTTTGAAGTATCGAGACCGGAGAAGTCGAATTCCAATATCGCGTAATTATTCCGTTCCGATGTCGGGTGTTGCCCGATGTACAAGTCGCCAAACAACTGCTCGAATTGTCCGGCATGATTGATGTCATAGTAATACGAAAGCATGGAGAAGAACAAGCTCTTGCCGAATTTTCGTGGTCGGATGAAGAAATTGTTTTTATTATTTTCGCGTTCAAGTATTTCGATGAACCGCGTTTTATCAACGTAGGCGTAATTTTCTGTACGAATACTACGGAAATCAGAATTACCATACGGCAATCGTTTAAATTGCGTTGTGTTCATGACAAATTTGGTGTTTGTGGGTTGATTATTATTGGTGTTGGGCAAGGTGTTATTTAGAGTTGTGTTTTTTGTGTGGCAGGTTTGATTTGATCGGGTGTTTTGGGCTTGCGGAATTGGTGTTTCCGCAAGCATTTGTCCAATCTAACCAATCTCGAAATCCCAACCAACAACTTACACGTTAGAAGCCAATATACAACTGAATTTGAACCCAAAATTGCCATTGAAATCGTTCTGCAACTTTACGAATTTCAATTTTCTTGTCTGCTGATTATTCTAATGTGGGCAAGGCTATTTCGCCTTTGAGTTGTGTTTTTCCGCCTTCTTTTTCGTAAACGCCGTAGAATATGGAGACGCAATCTAGCCACAGAGTGATGCGGTGTAATTCGTCTTGGGGCAATTTAACGTCGTGGTGTCCTTTTTTGAGCATTGTGTACAATTTCGAGTTCCGTGCGCCGAATTTTCCAGGTGTTGTCCGCAACGCTTCGCCGTAGGAGTAGAAGCCGTATTTCGGCACCAATTCATTGAACGACGCGTACCAATTATTTTTGATCGGTTCTTTGGCAAGATTTGGCACGTTAGCTATTTCTTTTTTTGCCCGTTCTTCAGTGTGGCAGGCAACACAGTTTTTATCGAGCACGGGTTGCACAAGTCGCGGGTAGCTAAATGGGTTCGCGTCCGGGTGATCTGGTTTAATTTGAGACGGGGCGCGTTGTAGTGCTTTGGGAAAGGCGGTTGAGCCGGTAACTGTTGACGTGCGTGTTTCGTGGCAACCGTTACAAGACAACACTTCGCCGTCGTGCAAGTAGATTGAGCTTCGCATCGACTGCACTGCCAAGCCGTCTTCGTCGAGGACTTGCAACATAAGTTCGCAACGTGGTTTCACGTTGAAGTGGACGCTTCCGTCGTCTTCGATTGGGACGGTACCGAGAACGTTACGGGCGAGTACTACCGAATCTGAGCTGGTTGGTTCTCTGAAGCCGATTTCGTGCGGCGGTTTACCGGACGGGACGGACATCGGGACAAGCTGCAAAACGCGGAGTTCCTTCAACTTCGTGCCTTGTGGGAAAGGACGCAAGGCTTGGTAAACGTTTACGATTGAGACGGTTGCTTGTTGGAGTGAGTTTGCTTTTTCGCGGAGTGGGGCGAGGTAAGGTTGGGGTTCAATATCGGCAGAAATTTTTTGCGGCATGACGGGTGGTGTTGTTCGGGGCAAAATTGCGATGGGGGAGTTGCAGCCAATTTCTGCGTCGCGGTAAATTAGTTCTTTGTTGCCGAATGCGTCAACTAGATATATACCGTAATCGCCGCGAATGTAAGTTCGTCCTTCTACACCCATATTGGGTTTGATGGAGAAATCCGCGACGGCTAGGTAATATTTTTCAGACAAGGGAAATGGCGCGCCGTAAACTTGCGAACCGCCTTGACTTTCAGGGAAGGCAATTTCGGGCGTGATTCGTTTAACCGGTGCCATTGCGTCGTCATCGGCAACACTTGGGTCAACCAAAATCAATGAGCCGTATGATTGTCCGTGATGTGGCGCGGCGGTGGCGGTGAACTTCTGTGAGTTTGGGATTGGGCGGCAATCGAGTTCCATGTCGGCGCGGAGTTTACGCGGCGAAAAGTTGCCGTGAATTTGTCGCGGGTCGCGTCCGTCAAGTGTGGTAATCCAAGGATGGTGCGCAGTGCAACCGTGCCGGTCAGGGTAGTCCCAACGTGTGTATAAAATCCGTCCGTCGTTTGTTACGCTTGGTTGCCATTCATTGGTTTCGTGGTAGCTGAGGCAACGGATTTGAGAGCCGTCGGGATTCATGTCGAATAGCGTGTATGTCGGGCATTCTCGACCACAACGCAGGTAGCCGCCGCGACGTTCCGTGATAAACGCGATGCGTCCGTTGGGCAACCAGCAAGGGTCGAAGTCATTCCAAGTACCGTCGGTAATTTGTTTCAAATTTACGGCGGTCAAGTTATTGTTTTGGACAAGATCGCAAGTGAAAACGTGGAAACAACGTCCCTCGTGCCAATGACCTTTGGACGGGTCGGTGTGGAATCGTTGTTTGGTATCGCCGTCGCATTCAACGTAGGCGAATGCCAGTTTTGTGTTGTCGAAGGAAATATCAGGCGAAAGGAACGAGCCGGTTTCGAGTGTTTTGCCCGCTAATCTACCGGACTGAACGGGCAAATTTTCAAGCAAGTTTTGAACTTTTTGCGGTTGATTATTTTGGGCGAACGGGTTGACGAGGACAAAAATTCCGCCGCCTGAGGGCAGATTGACACCGTAATATTGGTCGCACATGTGGTTGTAGGTTGCACGGTGTTTTTTGACGAAGAGGATTTTGTCGAAATTGAGCAAGGGGTTTGCGAATGCGATTGGTCGGCGGAGTTTGCAAAGTGTGTTGAAGTAAGTTCGGCGTGAGTTTGTGTCGGCAACTTGGATTTTTTCTATTTCGGATTTCAGTTTGGCGAAGTCTTGTTCTAATTTGTTCAATTCTTCTTGCCTCGACTTGTCCAATTCTGCTGATTCTGCCGGCGGCAATGTTTTCAAATCTTTCAAAAGGGATTCCGTCCGCCTCAAAACCACATCCAACGGATCACGGTCTTCGGCAAGAATCAACGAATCCGCAACAAAAGTTTCGGATTTGATTTTATCGAAATTTCGTTTGTTTTTAATATCGTTTTGGAGGCGAACAAATTCGCCGTTAATTTCATCGTCTTGGGCAAACGCAATAGAATTGCCGACCCAAACTAAACACAAAACAATCAGGATTGAGATATTTTTCATTTTTACTCCTTGTGTGAACAGGTATATATTTTTAATTTTGAAGCACGCAGATGACGCGGATTTTGTGTGATGTTCGCAGATTTTTTAGTTTACTGTCATCTTTACAATTTGCGTTTTCTGTTTGCAGTAAAGGTGTATACTCAAGCTGTTTTGAAATTCCCGAAGCTGAACACGCAAACGCAACAACGTGAAGCGGTTGTTCAATGGCGAAGCCTACCGCCCTACCGGCTACGGTATAACCAATCACTCGTGGGAATTTCTAAAAAATAATTTTAGTCGAATTCAGTCGATTTATATCGAATGGCAATCGACCGAATTTGAAATAGTTTGTTTTTGGCAAACAGTATTTTAAAAATTCCTCAGCGAAACTGGTAAACAATGGGCGGCACAAGATTCGAACCTGTGACCTCTGCCGTGTGAAAGCAACGCTCTAACCAACTGAGCTAGCCGCCCCCAATAGTCAGATTAAAAAAAACTGACCAAAAAAATCAATACACACTCGCCATCATCTGGCATTTGCCTTCAAAAGAGTCAAAAATACCAATTGGTATGCGACTCAAATTGGAGGCTCGAATTTGCTATCCGAAAAAGTTGTGTCTTCGTTGCTGTCGCAAACCGGAATCTCAAAATCATCAACCTTTCTGCTAACTGATCGCAACTTGGAATCACTTTTGTTTTTTATCGCTTCGGAACTGATTTCACTCATTCCTTTGCGAAATTCCATTAGTGCCGTTCCCAACTTGCGCATCATTCCCGGAAGGTCTTTGCCAAAAATCAAAACACCGACAAGCATGAGCAGAACAACATAAAACGGTGAAATGCCCATTTCTCAAACCTCCGAATTTTTGTCCGAATTTTGCGAATTGTTGTCTGATTTTTTGACGGCATCGTTTACATCGTCTTCTATTCCAGCCACGCCTTTCTTAAATTCAACAACACTCTTGCCAAGTGAACGCATCATACTCGGCAAACGATTACCAAACAGTATAAGCGCAGCAAATAACAATACGGCAATCGCAAGCGGACTCGCAAGCGGTCCCCACGCAAACAACAAATTTAAACTCGTCATAAACTTTCTCCCTCGCCGACTAAACGGCTAAAAAGTTAATTTGCAAACAACTTCCGCCTCCATGCGAAAAAAAACATCAGACCATCCATCAGTCCAAACCAAAAAAACAACAAAATCAACCAACAGAAATTAGAATAAATTTCTAAATCCTTCAACCAATTTTATTGTCAAAAAACCAAAAAACAAAATCGAAATCTTGTTATGGATTTCTTTTTGTAGGTTTATTGAATCGTGTCAATTATCAACTCATGTTGCTTATTCTTGAACTTCCAAATTAAACGGGTTTTGTACGGAAGTTTTTTCACCGCGAAGGCGACAAAGTCGCACGAAGGTTTTTTAATATCCTTTTTCGTCTTCTTCGCCTTCGTGGTTTTTTACTATACTTGAGCTACTCAATTGAAGGCTTGACAACATCTCCGCAACGTTGTTTTTCTTGTCCGTCGTAATCGAAAACTCCGTAAAAGTCCGAATTATTGTCCATCCAAATTTGGAACCGTTCACGTTCTTCGGGAGTCAACTTAACTTCGTAATGTCCTTTTTCAAGTATTGTCCAAAGTTTCGAGTTGATAGTTCCGAAAACACCCGGTTCTGTGAATGCGTCTCTTGTTGCCAACGGCACTCTGTCTTGATCGTAAAACGAAACATACGGACGAAGATTCATATAGCTGTTGAAAAACTTGTCTCTGCCGACAACCGTTTTGTCAAACCGTATTTTTGTTTCGCCTTTGGCAAACGCCTCCTCATGACAAGAAAAACATTTATTGTCGAGTACGGGTTGGATCAAGCGGACGTAGCTAAATGGTTTTGTTCCATCCATATCCGGTTTAATTTCGGAAGGTGCGCGTTGCATAGCTTTGGCGTACACGGGTTTAATAATCGGCGGTTTATGCCGGTTTTCATGGCAACCGTTACACATCAATTTTTCACCGGGTTTGACGTAAGTTGCGCTTCGCATTCTTTGAACCGAGTTACCGTTTTGATCTATTGCCAAGAAGTAAACCGGCATGTCAACAGGCATATTGAAAAAAGCACTCCCATCTTCTTCAACCGGAACCGTTCCAAGTATTGCTCTCGCGCCTTTTTCGCTTCCATAACCAATACGCGGCGAATTATTATTCGGCGTGGTTTTGGGAAGTATTTGAACAATACGAAGTTTTTTTATCTTTGTATTCGGCGGCAACGGATAAATCGATTCGTAAACATTCATTACGCCAACCTGTGCAGTTTTCGGCAAAGTATCTTTGTCAACCGGCACGTATTCTTCGCCTACTTTTAGCGGTTTGCCAACCAATGTCTGATGCGGAATTATAGGCGGTGTTGGACGCGAACGGAACGGAATCGGACAATTGATCGAAATTTCAGGGTCTTTATAAATCAACGTTTTATTACCGAACGCGTCGAGCAAATAAATTCCGTAATCATTCGCTTGACCTTTGCCCATATCGCTAAACGGATCGTATGCAACAAGATAATAATCTTCGCTAAGCGGGAAAGGTTGCCCGTAATTAGCGTTGTTGCGGTGTGTACCGACTTCGGATTCGGGGAAAAGTTGTTCGGGTGTAACGCGGCGTAATTGGCTCATCACGCCGTCGTCTTCTATTGTCGGGTCAAGCAAAATCACCGACCCGAAATATTGCCCGTGATGCGGCGCGGCAACTCCGATCAATTTATGCGAATTAGGAATTGCTCTGAATGTTGTTTCCAGATAAGGTCTTTCGTAAACACCGCCGCCGCCAATGTGGTGGCTTTTACCGGCGTTTGGAAAATTACCCTGTATTGCCCGCGAATCGCGACCATCCGGCGTTGTTACCCAAGGATGATGCGCCTGATCCGAACCGCGATCAATATAATCCCAACGTGTGTAAACAATATTACCGTCATTCTGAACGCTTGGTTTCCATTCATTGGTTTCGTGAGGGCTTAACATTGTAATATCTGTACCGTTGTAATTCATCGAATGCAACGTGTAACTTGGTACTGGTCTGCCATGACAACGTCCGTAACCGCCTCGCCGTGTCGAAATAAAAGCAATTCGACCACTCGGCAAATAACACGAATCAATATCGTCCCATTGACCGTCCGTCAATTGTTCAAGATTCGACCCGTCAACATTCACTTGAAAAACGTGATAGCAATTTTCGGTTGTCCAGCTATAACAATTACGCGGTTGTGCGGTTGTATTTGCGGCGGAGAAAATTATTTTTTGCCCGTCAAATGAAAGATCAGGCGAAAGGAATCCCCAACTTTTATCAAGTTTCGCGTTAGCCACTCTGCCCTTGCCGACAACCGAGTTTTCGAGAACGTTATGCACTTCTTGTTTTGAGTTATCCTCGGTGAACGCATTTTTCAAAACAAACACACCGCCACCCGGCAAAGCGTGAAAACCGTAAAATTGGTCGCACATGTGATTCCCGCGTTTTTCGGGTTCGGGCAAATAGTGTTTTTTGATGAACAGGATTTCGTTGAAATTGAGCAAAGGATTCTGAAGCGAAATTTTTCGCCGTAACGCAACCGCTTCCGCAAAAATAGCTTTGCGCGCAACAACATCGGCGGCGGCGGTTTCTTTGCTTTTTGATGTCAAGTCGTTGAGTTTATCTCCTTCGTTTTTCAGTTCCGGCGCGTCCGCGAGTTGGCGAACATGATTTAACAACGCCGCCGTCCGCCTTAACACAACATCAAGCGGATCGCGATCACTTTTCTCAAAAAGCGATTCGGGACGATAAACTTCTTTTTTAATCTTATCTGACATTGGCTTCGCTAATTCGCGACTAAGCACAATCCATTCACGACCAATTTCGTCGTCCGCTGCGATAATTCCGGTCTCATCGACGAGGATATTTTGCGGACTGAATGTTTTTACGGACGCAAGCAATTTCGCGTCGGCATTTTCAAAAACGATCTTCGCGTCTGCCCAATCTCCGTGATCATTTGAAATATTATTTCCCGGTCCCGGTGATTGCACAAGAACAAATTTTTTGATCCCGTCAATTTTGATTTCGCAACGTTTCGCTTCATCTTTGCCCGAAACAATACCGCTTCGCCAAAGTAATTTATCGTTACCGTAAACCAAAAATTCCATTTGTCCATTTTGACTGCCGACTTCGTCATCGATTCCGACATAGGCGGAAAACATCCCATTTGCGGCGGGAAGTGTAATTGCGATTTGCCCCGGCGCGTGTGAACCTACTCCGCGTTCGTAGGTTTTCCCGTTGAGCTTAATCGGATTACCCACAACTGACTTTTTTGCAAGCGTTGACTTCCAACCCGATTTTGTTTTGCTCAAATCAAGTTGATCAATATAGACCGTACTCGTTTCATTCGCTGCATACGCAACCGCCGAAACCAAAGCTAATACGGCTGGCACCAACACCAAACCGACACGATATAGTTTTAATGTTTTCATATCTTTTTCTTTCTAGGGTTTTATACTGCTCTACTTAGATTTTAGTTTTCGGCGATTTTTTGGGCAAAACGATTGCGTTTTTGAATCACCGAAATTCAAGTATCGCAGTATCAGGTGTTAAATTGTTTATGTGTAAAGTTGTTTTCAGATGTTTCCATGTTGTTTATACCGGCTGCGGTAATTCCAAAACCGGCGAACATCGAAATCCCCCATCAAACAACAAAACGGAAAGCGGGATTCTAGCATATTCGGACAAATAGAAAAGTACCGCCATACTTTTTTTGGAAAAATAATTAAAGTTTTTTTTCTTTTGTGAATTTTCTTCTTTTAAAACGTTTGAGGTTGCTCCAAAGTGATGTCAAATTATACTGAAGCTACTTTAAAATTCCTGAAGCTGAACACGCAAGCGCAACAACGTGAAGCGGTTGTTCAAGGGCGAAGCCTACCGCCCATACCGGCTCCGGTTTACCAATAGGAATTGTAATCATCATTTATTGCTCATGTTACGCATCAACCGCGTGTTTAATTTTGCACAGTTCGTTCCAAGCGGCTTTTGACGCGGCTAGGTAGATTTTTGCTTTGAGGGCAAAATGATTGAGTTTGTGAGCGAACTTTAATTTCTCCAATTTAATATCTCATGTTACGCATTTTTGGTCTACATTTGGGCAAGTTATTGTCCTACCGTTAAAAACGTGATTGCGGAATTGCATCAACCTGATAAGATACGTATTCGAGGGTGGACGGTGCCCCGAAATTTAAG
>JAIRWK010000355.1 GCA_031268995.1 Planctomycetaceae bacterium | reverse complement strand
TTTTCTTGATTTTCTTGATTTTCTTGATTTCCTTGATTTTCTCGATTTTCTCGATTTTCTCGATTTTCTCGATTTTCTCGATTTTCTCGATTTTCTCGATTTTCTCGATTTTCTCGATTTTCTCGATTTTCTCGATTTTCTCGATTTTTCGGGTACTCGCGGTTTTGGCGAGTAGGCATCGCTTTGAAATTAGATTACCATTAATGCCTTAAAGTTAAGAGGGTAGGGATGGTTTTGTGTTAGCACGCAGACGACGCAGATTTGTAAGAGATATTCGCAAAATCAGAGGATAGAATCTGATCCGCGATTATCCTTAAAGAATCTGCGTTATCTGCGTGCTGATTTTAAATGGACAAGATATTAATTGGAGCAGTTTTTGGAAGTTCACTTAATAGAGTTTTTAGGAACATTTTGCGGTTTGCTTTTTTTGCCCTCTACTTGACTTGGATTGGGAAGTGGTGATAATTTCGCCAGTGATTCTGAGATCAAGTTTCTTAATATACTGAGGCTACTTTGAAATTCCTGAAGCTGAATGCGCAAGCGCAACAACGTGAAGCGGTTACTCAGGGGCGAAGCCTATCGCCTTACCGGCTACAGTATAAAACCTTACAAGCCCCTTAACACCGCAACGGCGGACAAATGAATTAAATGAGTACAGTCGATCAACCAAAGAACTTGCGGAAATTTGACCGTGTTATGGAAATTCTTGACTCGAATGAACGCGATCCGGCGCGGTTGATACCGATATTGCAACAAATACAAGAATTTTACCGCTATTTGCCGGAAGAGATTTTAACGTTTATCGCAACAACTCTATGTATTCCGCCGGCGCATGTCTTCGGTGTCGCAACATTTTACGCTCATTTTACGCTCGTTCCCAAAGGCGAACATACTTGTAAACTTTGTGACGGGACGGCTTGTCATGTACGCGGGTCGGAGCATATTTTGAATGCGTTACGGGACGAGTTGAAGTTGAGTGAATCGGGCAAAAATACAACCGATGACATGAAATTTACACTTGAGACGGTTTCGTGTCTTGGGGCGTGCGGGCTTGCGCCGGTGTTGGTTGTCGACGAAAAAGTACACAGCAACGTTACCCCAGAAATCGCTGTCAATTTGATACGCGAAATCGCAAACGCATCATAAGAATAGCATACTCAAGCTGTTTTAAAATTCCTGAAGCTGCGGTAAACCTGCAACGCAGAGCGTTAGGCAAGTGCAGCAACGTGAAGCGGTTGTTCAAGGGCGAAGCCTATCGCCCTACCGGCTACGGTATAAGCACCACAAAGGCAAAGAAGGCGAAAAAGGGTATTTTTGAAACCTTTGTGCGACTTCTTTGCCTTTGCGGTGGAAAAACTTTCGCACAAAACCAGCCGTAACGATAAAATAAACCAGAAATAAAACTCAAATGCTCCATACTGATGAAATTCTTTCGACAATTAGGATGCTTCACAATGAACATCTTGACGTTCGCGCGGTAACGCTTGCTCTTAATCTCAATGATTGTGCTGCGCCGGGTATAGATTTGGTTTGCAAGAAAGTTTATCACAAGATTCATGCGAATGCCAAAAATCTCGTGTCGCATTGCAACGATGTTGGTTCAAAGTATGGTATTCCTGTAACAAATAAGCGTCTTGCGATTTCGCCGGCGGCGACATTGTTATCGGGACATGGAATTTCTGGTGCTGTGGAGTTGGCAAAGACGCTTGATCGGGTTGCGGCGGATTGTGGGATTGACATAGTCGGCGGTTTTTCGGCTTTGGTTCACAAGGGAATCGACACCGGCGATCAAGTTGTAATCGAATCATTGCCCAATGTTATGGCGGCAACTAACCGCGTCTGCGCCTCAATTAACGTAGCTTCACGCAAAGCCGGAATTAACATGACGGCAATACATCTAGTCGGAAAAACATTGCCCAAAATCGCCCAAGCAACTAAATCACAACGCGGTTTCGGTTGCGCAAAATTAGTGATTTTCGCCAATATTCCCGAAGATAATCCGTTTATGGCGGGTGCTTATGTTGGTATTGGCGAGCCTGAGGCGACGGTGAATATTGGCGTGAGTGGTCCCGGCGTGGTTGATAGTGCGTTGAAGCGGCGGATAGCGGCGGCTAAAGAGGCGGGCAAAAGGTTGTCGCTTGGCGATTTGGCGGAAGAGATCAAATTGACTTCGTTTAGGGTAACGCGGGCTGGCGAGTTGATTGGTCGGGAGGTTGCGGCGCGTCTTGGGATAGAGTTTGGGATAGTTGATCTTTCGCTTGCGCCGACACCGACAGTTGGCGATAGTGTCGGCGAAATTTTGAAAACGCTTGGAATTTCTAAAGTTGGCGCACCCGGTTCAACCGCTGCGGTTGCGATGTTGAATGACGCGGTGAAGAAGGGCGGATTGTTCGCGTCAAGTTCGGTAGGCGGGTTGAGCGGCGCATTTATTCCGGTGTCGGAAGATTTCACGCTCGCGTCTGCGGTTCAAGATGGATCGTTGTCGTTGGAAAAACTAGAAGCAATGACAGCAGTTTGCAGCGTGGGTTTGGACATGGTTTTAATACCCGGTGACACAACACCAGAAACAATTGCGGCAATAATCGCAGACGAAATGGCTATCGGCGTAATAAACAATAAAACTACCGCCGCCAGACTGATTCCTGTACCCGATGCGAAAGCCGGTGATTGGATTGATTTTGGCGGTTTGTTTGGAGCTGCGCCCGTAATCGAAGTTCGCAATGTTGCCGCAAGCGACACGTTTGTCCAATTCGGCGGCAGAATCCCCGCACCACTGCAATCTCTGGGAAATTAAAAGCCAAAGGGAAGTTCTAAAAACTCATTTTAGTCCTGTAACGGTAGCGTCCCCGTTTCCGAAATCGGAAGCGGGACGCTAAAAACTCATTTTAGTCCTGTAACGGTAGCGTCCCCGCTGCCGAAATCGGAAGCGGGACGCTTCCGCTACAGTTGGTTTTCAGAAATTCCCCCAACGATACTGGGAGAGTTTCTGAAAAAATTTTTTGAAAATCCATAAACCATAATTTAAACATGAATATTCCTTTTGTTCATTTGCATTGTCATAGTCATTATTCGCTTCTTGATGGGGCGGGTACGATTCCTGCGATATTGAACCGTGCCAAAGAATTGGAGATGTCGGCGATTGCGTTGACGGATCACGGTAATTTATACGGTGCGCTTGAGTTTTATCAAAAGTCGCGTGATTGTGGGGTCAAGCCTATAGTTGGGTTTGAGGCGTATATTGCTTCGGGCAGCCGTTTTGAGAAGTCGGCGATGTCGTCGAAAGACGCTAGTTTTCATTTGACTTTGTTGGCGTTCAACCGTGAAGGTTACAAGAATTTGCTCAAATTATCTTCTTACGCATTTCTCGAAGGTTATTATTACAAACCGCGAATCGATAAAGAATTGCTCAAGGAATTAAATGGAGGTTTGATTTGTTTGAGCGGTTGCGCGTCAAGTGAAATTTCGCGGTTAATACTTGGCAACGGGACAAACGATTCCGAAAATCTTGCCGAAGCGAAAAAGATTGCGACGTGGTATCGTGAATTATTTGGCGACAGATATTATCTTGAAGTGCAGGACAACGGGCTTGAGATACAGAAATATATTCTTGAGGGGATTTCTCAAATTTCGCGTGATCTTGATATTCCGATGGTTGCGACTAACGATGTGCATTATGTTTACCAAAGCGATTGGGAAGCACAAGATATTTTGCTTTGCGTAAACACCGGCAAACTTCGCAGCGATACAAAACGTATGAGAATGGACTCCGACCAATTCTACATGCGAAGCGGTCAAGAGATGTTGCGTGCAATGCCGTCGTTTGAAGATGCGATTAGGCGGACGTGTGAGATTGCGGAGCGGGTTGATATTGATTTGGAGTTGGGCAAACGTTATTTTCCGGTTTTTTTGCCGCCGGACGGTTTAACGTCTGATGAATATTTGCGCAAAATTTGCATAGAAGGTTTGCAAAAAAGATACGCCGATAATCCAAAACGTTGTAATGACGGCGTGCTTTCGGACGAGGTAATGGCGCGGCTTGATCGCGAGTTATCGGTGATAGAGAAACTTGGGTTTCCGACTTATTTTTTGATTGTGTGGGATTTTGTGCGAGTAGCGGAGGAACGCGGAATACACCGCACGGCAAGAGGCAGCGGTGTTGGTGCGTTGGTTTGTTATGCGTTGAATTTATCGCATGTTTGTCCGTTGGAGTTTGATCTGCTGTTTGAGCGTTTTCTTGATGAGAATCGTGTTGAGGCACCTGATATTGATATTGATTTTGATCAGAACCGTCGCGGCGAGATTTTGGATTATGTCAAGGAAAAATACGGCGAGTCAAATGTCGCCCAAATCGGCGTGTTCGGAACAATGGCAGCACGTCAATCAATCAAAGATGTCGGGCGTGTTCTAAACATTCCAATCAGCGCAGTCGAAGCCGTAACAAAATTAGTACCGGATGAGCCGAAAGCAAAAATCAAAATGGCACTCGACGTAAGCGAAGAATTAAAAAAACGCTACGAGACCGATCACGAAGTTCGTGAAATAATTGATTATGCGAGGAAGTTGGAGGGGTTAGCGCGTCAAGCGGGCGTTCATGCTTGTGCGGTAGTGATTGCGGACAAGCCGTTGACTGAGTATTTACCGTTACAGAAAGTAAAAGATGTAAATATTGTAACGCAATGGCAAGGTCAAGATGTCGAAAAAGCCGGTTTGCTCAAAATGGACTTTTTGGGACTGCGAAACCTCACCATTCTTGACCAAACAATACAACTCGTTAAACAAACAACCGGAAAAGATATTAACCCGTATAAATTTCCGCTTGACGACCAGTGTACTTACGAATTGCTCTGTCGCGGCGAAACCAAAGGTATATTCCAACTCGAAGGCGGAGGGATACGCGAATTATTGCAGCGGATGCGTCCCGATAATTTCCGCGACATAATTGCAACGCTTGCGCTTTATCGTCCGGGTCCGCTTGAGGGCGGCATGGTTGACCAGTATGTTGAGGTCAAACACGGACGAAAGCAAGCGACTTATGATCACGAAGTCATGCGTGAAATATTGGCAGAGACGAACGGCGTGATGGTTTATCAAGAACAAATTATGCGGATTCTTAATCGATTGGGCAAAATTACGCTCGGCAATTCGTATTCTTGTATCAAAGCAATCAGCAAGAAAAAAGAAGACCAAATCGGTAAATACCGCGAACAATTCACCAAAGGCGCAATCGAAAGCGGTTTGACACAAGGAAAAGCCGACGAGATTTTTGAATTGATAATCAAGTTCGCGGGCTACGGTTTCAACAAATCGCATTCTACCGCGTATGCGTTGGTAGCTTATATGACGGCGTATCTGAAGGCGCATTATCCGGTCGAATTTATGGCGGCGTTGCTTACCGGCGACATCTCGAAACGTAATTTTAAATCCAAAGACTCGACGGTTGAACATCTTGAAGATTGCAACCGGATGGGCATAACGGTTGAGCCGCCCGACGTTAATAAATCGCGTAAACTTTATTCGGTCGAATCGGGCAATATAAAATTTGCGTTGACGGCGATTAAGGCTTGCGGCGATTGGGCAGCGGATAAAATAGTTCACGCACGAGAAACGGGCGGTTCTTTTAAGAATTTGTATGATTTTTGTGAAAGGGTTGATTCGCGGGCTTGCAACCGTTCAACTCTTGAGGCGTTGATCAAATCCGGCGCGTTTGATTGTTTGGATTCTCCGCGAGCGTTATTGATGCAGACGATTGAATCCGCGTTACGTGCCGGTCAAGCCGTCGCAAAAGATTTGTCCAAAGGTCAAAAAAGTTTACTAGCAGGAATCGGCGGCGAAGATGAAGAGCCAATAACACCAAACAAAACACATAAATTAGCCGGTTCGCCAACAATTCCAGAATGGACGGACAAAGAAAAAGGAGCGTTTGAGCGTGAAGTTCTTGGTTTTTATATTTCAATTCATCCGCTCAAAGATTTGGAGAGTTGTTTGAGTCAATTGCGGACTCATACTTGTCTGGAAGCCGCGCGTGAGCGGGATGGTGAGCGGGTTGTGGTTGCCGGAATGTTGAACGATATAAAAATCAGCGAAGCACGCAACCGATACGGTAAATCAAATAGATTCGCAATGTTTACTCTTGAAGATACAGACGGCGCAATTCGCTCCCTAATGTGGTCAGAAACTTACAACGTAGCGGAAGCAAACAACCTAGTAAACCCCGATTCGATAGTATTTGCGGCGGGACGTGTTGACAGGAGCAGAAGTCAAGGCGATGAAGACGCGAATTTGATAGTGTCGGAAATGTATTCAATTGAGCAAGGCATGGATACATTATCGGCGGGAATTAAATTCGTGTTTGATGAACGCCAACACAAACCGGATGTGGTAAAACAATTGCACGAGATTTTACGCGGCAATCTTGGTGAAAAGCGTGTTGAGTTTTTGGTGCGTCTTGCTTCCGGTGCGGTTGCGGTGATGAAGCCGGCGGGCAACATGAGAATCGCGATCTCTTCAACCTTGCGCAAAAATTTGATAGATTTACTCGGATACGATGCCGTAAATTTAATCCGCTTGCCGATAAAACCAAATGTTGAACGAAAATATAACTCACAAAAACGATGGAAACGCGAAGTATAAAAATAGAAAGTATACTCAAGCTGTTTTAAAATCTCATGTTACGCATCGGTGACAACCAGACGTATTTTCCCGTCCCTAGCGGGACGGGGCAAATTAGCTACAACAATTTCCCGCAGTAGCGAGATTATGAAGTTGATGATCGGCGATAAGTAAGACATCGCCCTGAAATAAAATTACCATTACTGCCCTAAAGTTAGGGGTGGTTTGAGAGAGGCTGGAGGTGGTTCCTTTTACTTTAGGAACCGTCCTAAAGTAAAACCGTTTATTGAACATTATTGTCATCTATTTTGGGCAATGCCTAGCAACATAAAATGGTCGCTCAAGGGCAAAGCCTACCGCTCGTACTGGCTGTGATGTATTTTATTTTTGTATGTCTCGTTTGGTTGAACTTACTGCATTTGTTATTTTTGGCTTGTTTGTTGTCGTAATGCTTATTGTGTTATCTGGCGGCGGGAATCCTTCTGGGAACCCGTATTTGCCGAAGTGTTCGTTTCATGTACTGACGGGTTTGTATTGTCCGGGGTGTGGGACAACGCGGGCGGTGTGCTGTTTGCTCAAAGGACAATTCTTAACCGCTTTTCGTTGTCAACCGTTATTTATCATTCTGTTTCCGATCATCTTTTTTCTAACGGGCAAACGATTGTATGAATTGATTTTTAATACGGTAGTAAAGTTGCCGTTTGAGTTACAATTTTATCGATTGATTTTGGTTTTGGTTTTGGCTTTTTTTCTGTTAAGGAATATTCCGGTAACTTTTTTTGATTGTCTGAGACCGTTGTTTTAGGCGAAGACCTAAAGACTATTCCCAAAGGGGCATAAGGGACTTATGGGACATTGGGACAGAGTGAAACTAAAATTAAAATCATTTACTCAACACTCCCTCCGTCAGCTCTGCCAACGTTATCCTTTTTGTCCCCTTTGTCCTCACGAGTCCCTCCCGTTCTTAACCTCATCGTTTTTTTGCCCAAAAAACTATTTGAAGCTGAAATAAATCTATTCTGCTGATTTTTCTTTTGGCTATTGAAAGACATGAGTTTGTCTGATAGACTTTCGTTGTTTGTACTCAGATTGTTTTAAAACTGAACACGCAAGCGTAGCATCGTGGATCGGTTGTTCAGGGGCTACCTACCGCTGGTGTCGGCTTCGGTATAACGATCAACCCGATAGAATTACGCGAGGGAATTTTCGTCACCAACTCCCTCAAACAGAATAATCGGTAAACTTTCAGTCTGATATACCAACGCCGGTATGGGCGGTAGGCTTCGCCATTGAACAACCGCTTCACGTTGTTGCGCTTCCGTGTTTAGATTCAGGAATTTTAAAGTAGCTTGAGTATAAATGCGCATTTTATTGATATGTCATAGAAAATATTTTTTTGAGAAAGTTCTCTATTGCATTTTTTTGTGAGTCGTATTATAATCCCGTCACCTGGATGCTCGTGTAGCGGTGGTAGTTTTCTGGACACGCGAGCGCAACAACGTGAAGCGGTTGCTCAGGGGCGAAGCCTATCGCCTTACCGGCTACGGTATAACACTAAATTTAGTTGAGTTTGATCGCGAGGGGTTTGGTTGAGTTTTACGCAAAATCGTTTTGTGTTAGGTCGAATTTAGTCGCGTTTAAATAGTCGTTTATTGATGCTGTAAATTTTCACTTGTGAATAAATTTAACACAAGGAGAAAAATTAACGGTATCAATATTTTTGCAACATTTATCAAATCCATAAACAGAAAGGAATGGAGGCGAATATGAAAACTGTAAATACAGCAACAAGTTGGTGCGAGGCTGAAGTCAATACTACTATTGACGTTATCGCAAATGTTAAACTGGGCAAGACAGGGGGGGGGGGGCTATCTATTTAAAGATAGGGATCATTCTAACAATGATTCTTTGGGGATTTCTCCCAAGCCTTTTCCTGCTCTTTGGGGCTTTACTCTTGTTGAACTTTTGGTTGTGATTGCAATTATTGGAGTCCTGATTGCGCTACTTTTACCTGCGGTTCAAGCAGCGCGTGAAGCGGCAAGAAGAATACAATGCTCAAACCACCTCAAACAAATCGGACTGGGTGTTCACAATTTCCACGATACGAGCAATGGAATTGTTCCGGCAGTTGTAAATGACTATCGCCGCGCGGCGATTTTTGCGTTGCTCTATCCCTACTTAGAGCAGCAAACTACTTACGAGAAACTAAGCGAGTTTGATACAACGGGTAAAAATATCGGTTATCCCATGTTTGATCGTGCTTGGTGGAACGGTTTGCCTGCCAGTAATCCGGGGCTTCAGGAACAACTTGGTTCTGTATCTTTTCTCCGTTGTCCATCACGAAGAGGAGGACAACAAAACGCAACGGCGGTTAGCGGTGCAACGCAACCTCATTGTATTCCGGGGCCAGCAACCGATTATGCGATTCCGATTATCGTAGAAGGCAGTACAACCGGTTATTGGGAATATTGGGAAGCGACCGATACGGGACCATATCGCGCGCAAAGTTTGTACAAAGGACCGTTTCGAACTTCCAGATTGATGACCGCTGGCGACAATCGAACTTGGGCACCGCGTGACACAATGGCGTGGTGGGCAGATGGAGCAAGCAATCAAATTCTTTTGGGAGAAAAGCATGTTCCCAGAAATCGGCTGGGAGTTTGCGGCAACGACAATAAAGGTTTTGGCGATTGCTCTTACATTGCAAGTTGGCTTTCACATGATCGCGGATGGGTAGTGGGGAGTCCTAGACCGCTCGCCAGAGGACCGAATGATTACACGGCGGATGCAGACGATCCTGCGTACGATTACGCTTTCGGCAGTTGGCATCCGGGCGTTTGTCTTTTCCTAATTGGCGATGGTTCAGTGCACTCGTTGCCAGTAACAACACCCGCGTCCACATTGGAAAGCCTCATTTATACCAGCGACGGTAAAGTTGCCACTTTACCGTAATTTTTTGGATGTTTTTAAACTCTTTATTTTAAATGTAGGGGCAACCCTTTCGGTTGCCCTTACGGTTGAAAAACAAAAATGAATAGCCGCAACGGTTACGGCATTCAATTATTTCACAAAGCCGAATTTTTAACAAAAATAGAAAATAAAATGAAAAAAAACATTTTTTGTCTTGCTTTAATGGTGTTATCGGTGTTTGCCGGTTGCAATAGCGCGAAGGTCGAACTTAGCGGCAAAGTAACATATACGGATGGTACGCCGCTCACTGTTGGCGAGGTCTGTTTTGAAACGGATACGTATATGGCTCGCGGATCGTTGAAAGCGGACGGCACTTACACTGTCGGTTCTTTTTCGGAAAAAGACGGACTTCCAAAAGGAACCTATCGCGTTTATATTTCCGGCGCGGATAAATTGGTTGCCGAATCGGACGGAATGCAATTACCCCAATCGTTGATAGATGAAAAATACCGCCAAAGCACAACTTCCGGTTTGATGGTTAACGTTCCTACTATTGACGGGAAGTACAATATTAAAGTTGAACCCAATCCGCACAAATAGAAAAAAGCGAATAAAGAAAACTCATTTTGTACTCCTCGCACTTTAAAATTCGGTTTTTTTAGATAGAATATACTGAAGCTACTTTAAAATTCCTGGAGCTGAACACGCAAGCGCAACAACGTGAAGCGGTTGCTCAAGGGCGAAGCCTATCGCCCATACCGGCTATGGTATAACAGGATTGTCAGGATTTCATTATATCCTGTCAAAAAAAGGAAAAGTTGTATGCTATTGTTGTAACCGTTCAAGCAGTTTTTTCCCTGCACGGCGATTAAGAGAGATTTTCAACGCTAAATACGCGAAATTTCCGCGAAACAACACGAAACTATTTTTTCGCGATTTTTAGTGTGTTTCGCGTTTAAAAATCCGCCCTGTGAACGGTTACTCGTTGTTGGTATTTTCATTCCTTTTTGAACATTAACAAAAAAATTAAATGGAGAAAACTATGTCGAAAAAATTACGAGGCGCGTTGTTTGGATTCCTTGCCGGAATCGCAATTTCAACGCTTGTGTCGTTGGCGTATGGTCAAAATGACGGGCTGGAGAGCGGGTTTGTCAATCCGCCGAACGACCAACGGGTTGGTTGTTACTGGTACTGGATTGACAAGAAAATCACGAAGGAAGGGATTATCGCCGACCTTCACGCGATGAAAAAAGCCGG
>JAIRWK010000339.1 GCA_031268995.1 Planctomycetaceae bacterium | reverse complement strand
CGCGATACTATCCATCGTTCGGTACTCCCGCAGATATTTCAGCGTAATGCACAACTTGTCTTCGACACTCAATTTGGGCGGTTTACCGCCTTTTTGATGCAAAACATCGTATTCCCTTTGAAGAATCGACAACATTTTTTTAAACGTGTCGGGGCTTACTCCGTGTAACCGTTTGCGCATCGCCCACCTTATTTTTACTTTCCATGACATCATTAGAGCTTCTTTAAGGTTCTTAAACAAGTCTATTACAATTCCAGATATAATTTCTGATACACCACTTTTTACAGATCAGTATGAATTAGTCGAAATATCAACTAAAAAAATCAATGATAAACAATTCAATCTCAAAGAAAAGTATTCCAATCCGGGTACACATATTGGTGACCGTACTCTTAATGATACAGAAAATGGCGTGCAATATGTTATTCCCGCCAACCCCGCAGATCTTGACCGTGTAATTGAGGCGGCATTATCAGATAAAGATTTTGTACCAACACTATTACCTTCACGAACGGCAACTATTATTCGTTGGATACTTATTCTGTTAGGTCTCGCAATGATTCTTTATGCTGCCTATCAAAAATTTATTAAAAAATCATAGAATTTTTGTAAAACTACCTTTGATGAAATATGCTGTTACAACTATGATTATTTCTTGCGTGTTGCTTTCCCTTTGCCCTTATGCTCATGCGGTTCGGGATTGGGAACTACTTGGCATGTAGGAAAATTGGTGATATAGTTGTTTGCGAAAACTACGGTGGTTTTCGCGTTTTTTCAAAAATCTCATTAAATAAGGAGAAACTTAAAATGAGAAAAATTTTGTGTTTGAGTTCGGGCATCGCCCTGTTTTGTGTTGCCGCCGTATTGTACTACAATACGGATCAAAGCAACAACATTGATCTTCGCCCCGTGGGTGAGGCAGAAGCTCTGACCGTAAGCGGTGGCGGGGTACCGGGATTAGACATCCAGTTCCTTAAATGTTCACTTCACTCGGATGCAGTAACTGGATGCAGTGCCACAATATCTACATTTGGCAAATCAAGCGATAACCCAGGTGGTACCTATCAAGGTAGTGGCAATGTAGCTCCGTGCGGTGGTAATTGTGCGGGCTATACGGATAGAAAACAAGCATCTGAATAGTTCTATTCACTGGCGGGATGTTCTAAAAACTCCGATTTTGGACATCGCAATTTTTAAAAACTTTATTTTTAATATTGTGATTTTTGGAAAAATGAGGGTTTTTAGAACTTCCTTGTATTTTTGCAAAATTATGTTTCACACTAACAGTCACAAAAACAAACCTGAATGATGATCGTAATTGATCGCAGAAATTATATTTTGAGTTTTAATTACAACAATTTATTTTTGAAAGGAAAGGAAAATGACTCATATCAGGTCGAGGATGATTTCTTTTTTGTTGGGTGTGTCATTGTTAGGCGGTATATCTGTCGTCGTTTATGCTGATGTCACCGATCGTGCGCAATTGGATATTTTGCCGCCAGAGATTGCTGTTGTGCTAGAAAAAAATGCAAAATATCTCGATAACCTCTCAATGGTACTTCAGAGGAATCGATTCACGAATATTCCCCTTGAACAACTACTAAAACAGATCAACTGTACACGTGAGTATGGTTTTTTTGAAAAATCAAATCATATATTTATGTGGCGATGTCCTTGTTTTTATCAATTTAACTCCGGTAAATTCGCGGCAGAGCTAGACGCAACAGGTAGATTACCGTTTGCCTACGAAGAGAATTTAAAATTGCTTGACTTCATTGATGAAAAATCTTTTGACAGTAATAATTACATGTATGGTAGTGGTGGTTACGAGCGGACAGAATACGCTACTCCGGCTGTCAGTATTGATTCAAAGGAACAGATTATTCGTGATGCTGGAAAGAGTTTCATATTGGATTCGATGTATCTGTGGGCAAGCGGTTATAAATTTCCGACCATTGGTGATGATATTGGAACTTCGCAAGTATCATCTGTTATTTTTTTGGCTTCACATGGTCAAATTAATCGTTTTGAAAAACAAACTACGGATGGCGAGGAATCCGTCTTTCTTGAGATTATAGCAAAAGATATTTTTACCGACAGCAAAAGGACATATTCCTTATGGTTATTATCCAAGTATCAATATGTTATCAAAAGGATGTTGGTAAAAACGCTTGATGGTAGAAAATTGTACGAAATCGAAAATGGTGACTATATGAAGGTTAGCCAAGATGGTTTATTTTTTCCGAAAGTCTGTAAAATATCTTATTATTTCTGGCATAACAATGCAGATATTATTTCCGATTCGTTACTGTTCACCGAAGGGTATTCACTGGCGGAGGCTTCCACCAAAAGTGTTGCGATAGATCAATTTGACATCAGAAAAAAATATTCAAATCCCGGAACAGTGATTGCAGATCGGACATTAAGAGATACAGATGCGGGTGTTCAGTACACGATTCCTGCAAATCCGGCTGACTTGGATCGTGTGATCGAGGCTGCGTTGAATGGCAAGGATTTTGTCCCGACGCCATTACCTTCACGAACGGCAACTATTATTCGTTGGATACTTATTCTGCTAGGTCTTGCGATGATTCTTTATGCGGGTTATAAAAAATTTATTAAAAAATCATAGAATTTTTGTAAAACTACCTTTGATGAAATATGTTGTTACAACTATTATTATTTCTTGCGTGTTGCTTTCCCTTTGCCCTTATGCTCATGTGGTTCGGGATTTGGGACTACTTGCATTATAGGAAAATTGGTGATATAGTTGTTTGCGAAAACTACTGTGGTTTTCGTGTTTTTTCAAAAATCTCATTAAATAAGGAGAAACTTAAAATGAGAAAAATTTTGTGTTTCGGTTCGGGCATTGCCCTGTTTTGTGTTGCCGGTTTGCTGTATGTCGCAGGAAACCAAAACAATCAACCAGGAATGCGCTCCGTCGGAAAGGATGAAGCCAGGTTGGTGATGGGTGGAGGGCAGTACGGCAAGACAAATAAAACCAAAGATGGATATACCTGTCGCAATGGATACACCGGCTGTACAGGAACAGGGTATTCATTGTCGGGAGCCGATCAGTTGCAGGGTTGGAAGCATACCAATGGAAAGAAATTTTGTGGAGGAGCATCAGCTTGCACCGCATATCAGTACAGTCACGAAGAACCTGTCGCTGCTTCTGAGTAGAATATTTTCTCTGGAATGTCTTCGCCTGCCTATACGATTTATAGGATTTGAGAAGAACGCGGACTTTCCGCTGGACGGAGTATTGGTGGTAGTTTAATAGTATCCATCGAAAAGAGCCTATTGGGGGTACTTTGTCCCTGGATAGGCCCTTTCGGTGATCGCCGTATCATTGGTGCTTGTCGGGGTGGGTAGCGTACTGCGAACTTGGTTTTGGTGTTTTTAGAGAATGGAAAGTAACAAATTATCCTGTCGTCCTTGATTTTGGAGTTATACTCTGAGTATCCATCATCAAGGAGAACGTATGGCTAACCCGAAGTCCAAAAGCGTGTTTTATTCGTGCGGAAATCAAGTGCCAAGCCGTCAAGTTAATGACGGAACACCATTTAACGCCTAGCGAAGTTGCCAATCGCATCAACGGAAACAAAAGAGACGCAAGTTGAATATTCAATGTTCGTTTCAATGAACGTTATGTAACGAAAATCTTTTGCTTTTGTTGTAATGCCTAAAAAAACCACGCCATTACCCAGTGAATAAAATGTCTGTTCACAACTTTTTTACTCCAAAATCGTGATAACAGGTCAAATATGATCACTACTACTGATAGTGTGTTCTGTCTCTTCGTATGCTTTTTGATTCAAATAGTCTTTGCTGGGAATGTGCAAAGTGCTGACTCTATCGTTCTACCTAAACAAGTCGCAGAAGGATTACAAAAGAATGTTGAAACACTTGATCCTATCTCTCTTGTGTGGACGCAACAACGTTCTTCGATTATGGGGCTAGATGCTCTTATCAGTCGAGTTGCGGCAGGACCAGGATTGTACAGTTTTTTCGAGCAGGAAAAAAACATATTCATGTGGCAAGATAAATGCTCGTTTTTGTACACTCTACAATCACAAGTGATTATAGTGGGTGACATAAAATCTGACGAAAACGGAAAGGTTGTCGGTGAAGTGAAAAAATCTGATATTGACGTGGAAAGAACTGGGTTAACGACGGCGATGGACTTTCACAATTACTATATTGGCAGTTCAGAAAGAGACACTAATGTGTCAACGGGGCTTTCTGTTTTTCCAATCGAAAGAACGATGAATGATAGCTATACCTATCCCGTTTTTTTGCAGTCATATCTTCCTTTTATTGGCTTCAAGTTTCCTACTTATGGTGCAGAATTAAAGTCAACTCCCTCTTCCTATATTCTTTTTCTATTAGAAAATGGAAGACTGATAAATTATTCTGAAGATACAGTGGATGGATCGCAATTATTGCGCATCGATGTAGAGTCTGATGTTCTTGTCTTGGACATATCTTACACGTTAAAGCAACATTTGTTTTCATGCTGGGTTGATCCAAAATATAATTATGCCGTAAAACGAATAGACATTAAGTTGCCTTCTGGCGAACTAATTCTAACGGCTATCAATAGTGATTTTAAGAAAATACCAGGAAAAGACATGTATCTTCCGCAAAAAACAAAAGTTGATTATTATTTCCTTATCGATACACTGTGCGGTACTTCAGATGGACCGTTGTACATTCAAGAGTATGCTTTGATTGACTGTTCAACCAAAAAAATTAACTCGGCTCAATTCAACCTAAAAAATACATTCCAGCAAGCAGGTGTTACCGTTTCAGAAAGAACTCTTCGTGATTCCAAAGAAGGATTGTCATTCATTGTTCCAGCCAATCCTGCGGACTTGGATCGGGTGATCGAGGCGGCATTATTAGGTAAGGATTTTGTCCCGACGCCATTACCATCAACAGCGGCAATTGTTATTAAGTGGTTGTTATGCATTGCCGGAATTGTGATGATTCTTTATGCTGCCTATCAAAAATTTATTAAAAAATCATAGAATTTTTGTAAAACTACCTTTGATGAAATATGCTGTTACAACTATTATTATTTCTTGCGTGTTGCTTTCCCTTT
>JAIRWK010000327.1 GCA_031268995.1 Planctomycetaceae bacterium | reverse complement strand
ATTTTCGGTAACAAGATCAAAGAAATCCAGACATTAGCCGATTTTGGAAAATCGGTAGAGTTTAATTTCGTAACCGATATCAACGGACTAAATACAGAAAAAATATTAAAAGTTGACGGTAAAATTGATCACGCTAATAAATATGAAGTTGATACATTAAACCGAATATCAACCGTTGCACAAACGGTAAATAACACGTCTCGAAACGTAAATATTCTGTACGACAGTTTCGGTCAACTTTCACAACAAACACGTTTAGATTCTGGTAAACCAATAATTGTAACGAAAAATAAATTCGACGATTCAGGACAATTGATCAATATTTCGCATACCGGCAATAATAAAACCTACGCCGACTACGACATTACTTGGGACAAGGCAAACCGAATCACCGATTTCGATTTCACGTACCTAAACGGACCCGCCAAGAAAAGCGAATCAAAATATCTCTACGACAAAACATCACAATTGATCAATGCTTCGTACAATTTCATGCCAAATGAAAAATACGATTTCGACCCAAACGGCAACCGCAAAAAAGCCGAAATTCAAGGAAAAAAACAAGAGTATGAAACTGGCGAATACAATCGCTTGTTATCAGACGAGAATTATCGTTACGAATATGATCTCGAAGGAAACCGAATAACAAAAACCGACAAAAACACTGATGAAATAACAAAATACTTTTGGGACAATCGTAACAGATTGGTAAGAGTCGAAACACCAACAGACGCAATAGAATACCTTTACGACTATCAAAACCGCCTAGTAAAACGCACAGAAAACATAACCAATCAACAATACTTCATCCACGACGATTGGCAAATCGTCCTACAATTTGACAACAAAAATCAAGAACCAACACACCGCTACCTCTGGGGAACCAAACAAGACAAATTAATCTGCGATAACGACAATTGGACGCTAGGCGACCATCTTAACTCCATTCGCGACATTGTAAAATCAGACGGAAACGTTGTTGCGTATCTTGAATACAATTCTTTTGGAAAATTGATTTCAGAAATAAAAAGTGATTTACCGTTTTTTGCTTACACCGGAAAATTAACGGATAAGGCAAGTGATTTGCAGTGGAACATTAACCGTTGGTATGATTCAAATGTTGGGAAATGGGTGAGCGAAGATCCGATAGGGTTTAAGGGTAGTGACGCTAATCTCTATTGTTATGTTCATAAATTGGCAGCGTACTCATTCGATCCTAGTGGGACAGTAATTCAGTTTCCTGTTGTAGCTGGTGGTTTTCTCACTGGCGGTAACGGTATGGCCGTTACATGGTCGGCGGTATCCGGATTTTCAACACTTTACACTATTTACGTATTAGTGACATCTGCACCATTTCCATCAAAAACGCTTCACGATGGTTCAACGAATGAACCGATCACGTTGCGTATTGCATCGCACGATATCGGTCCCGCGTTGAGGACGATAGATTCTGAGTTGAATGTTGACAAAAACATATCGTTACCAGATTATACGGTTTGTGCCCATTTTCGAGGCTATGATAAAGTTACAGTTACTGCAAAAGTACAACTTTTTGTTAGTGGTTTGTTTGAGAATGCTGTCCTGTATGAGGAAACAGATTCCACAGTTTTGACGCGGTCGCAGCTTGACACTATACGTAACGTGGAGGGCTTCATGCCTGTTGTATTTGAAGCAACTGTAATATTGAGAGTGAATTACATAGAAGGTTACCTATTTGATGTTATAGAGATTGAGTCTGCTAAATATGGTGGTATCGGGGTACCAATCGCATACAACGACTCTGTTACTAGCTCATGTTACGCACGATACGGAAATGATGGTGATTATTCCGTCGATTGATAGAAAAAAGGTAAAACATTGTTCTCGTCCCGCTAGAGACGGAATATGAGGATATTTCAAACGGTTTAGTTTTAATCACATTGTGTCCCTACTGGACACGAAATATGTTTTTACCTTTTCTACCAACATTTCGTCCCATATCGGGACGGGGAAAATACGTCTGGTTATCACCGATGCGTAACATGAGTTACTAGTAATTATTCGACATCTATGGAAATACGCTCAGCGGGTTCTATACAAATAAGTGGTATAGCCAACACGTTTTTTGGCAACCAGCAGGTTTCCATTAACTCGAGGGATGTATTGGTAACATCAACAAATGATCAAATATTCGGAAACATCACGGTCACAAAGTAGCGAACTAATAATCCATTGAGTTTCAGTTTGGCAGTGTGCGAAATTTATTGTTCTTGATATTGTACCCCTAAAAAACAGCGGAGTTAGCAAAACGTAACAATAAATTTAGGACATGACCTTCAGTTTTGGGAGCGATTGGGAGGTTGTTTTTCAGTTCTTCGCAAAAATTTTGAGCCGAGTTGTTCGATTTTTTTCCGTCAGGGGTGGAACACGAAATGTGTCTTTTGCGCAAATACACAAAGACAGTTTTTGAAGTTACGGTAAATTTTATCTGTTTTGTAGGAGATATAATATTAGATGAAGAAAATAGTTGCTGTTATTTTATTGGTAATATGTAGTTTGTTTGTTTTGTACTTATTGCATGGTATTTTTTGCCCGTATCGACGGTTGCAAGGAACCGTAACTTTTGGTAAACCGGCAATATTCACAATACCAATGGAGGCTGCATACAGGATAGGCAACGCAAGTATGATACTTAGTGAGCTTGACAGCAGTTTAGTTACAACTGGAATATTACACTTGAGCTGTTTTAAGATTCCCGAAGCTGGACACACAAGCGTCGCATCGCAAAGCGATTGTTTATGTGCGAAGCCTTGTTGCGGAAACAAGCTCGCCGCTATTCGGATCAAAATCAAGAATCGTTCCATTACGTAACTTTATACTAACACCGCCAAACATTCCATTGAACGGCGAATACTGATAACCTGTTCCGCCGAAATCTTCGTAACCATAACCGGTATTCATCAACAATACACTACTATCATAAAGCAACTCTGATTTCGTTCCCTTTAGCGGCGTGAACGAAGGCGT
>JAIRWK010000143.1 GCA_031268995.1 Planctomycetaceae bacterium | reverse complement strand
AACGAGTCTCTCGTTCCTGAGAACGAGTCTCTCGTTCCTGAGAACGAGTCTCTCGTTCCTGAGAACGAGTCTCTCGTTCCTGAGAACGAGTCTCTCGTTCCTGAGAACGAGTCTTCCGTTCCTGAGAACGAGGCTTCCGTTCCTGAGAAATTTGCATCCAGACTCTAAAATTTTCTCCTCACACCAAAAATTCCCCTTTTCGTGCCTTTTGTGTCAAAAAAATACCTCTTGACTTGAATCCGTAATTTTTGTAATCTCCCACAAATTTTCATTGGTATGTTAGGAATTAAAGGGCGTTTGTTATACTGGCGTAACTGTTCAGTTGATTTTAAATAACCACAGAGGACACGAAGAACACAGAGGGAAATTTTAAACGCGAAAATATACGAAAGAGTTGAAAATGAAATTTTCGTTTATTTCGTATTCAAAAAATTTATCTCTGTGAAATCTGTGTTCCCTGTGAACTCTGTGTTCTCTGTGGTTGATAAAAATTCCATCGACTGAATAGTTACATACCGGCTTCGGTGTATTTTTTGTGTATTGTTGTCTGGTAAAATTGGTTAGTGTTAGTGAGGGAATAACTTTATGACTTTAGTGTTTTGCGATTATTTCAAAAGATTTAGGTGTTGTGTGATGTTGAAGTTCTTGTTGGTTTTTTTGTTTTTTTGTTTAGTTTTTGGTTGTACGCCTTTTCAGAAGACACCCAAACAAGACCCTACACTTTTGCCCGAATCCGTACAACGTAATATCGAACAAGGTCGCGTATTGCGGGTTAGTGATTATGCGTTGGTGAGCGGGTTGAATGAGGTAGAGGTGCGAGGGGTTGGTCTTGTTCAGAATCTTGCGGGGACGGGTTTTGATGATGTCAACTCCATCGAACGCTCAATGATGTACGAAGAAATGAAAAAAATGGGCATAGACGACATCAACGGACTTCTTGCGGACAAATCAACAGCGGTCGTCAATATCAAAGGACGAATGAGATCGGGAATACGCGAAAATGAATTATTCGATGTGCAAGTTTCCGTTCCGGCAGAAAGCGGTGTGCGGAGTTTGCGCAACGGATATTTGGTCGCGGCGACATTGCAAGATATGCGCGCGGTTTCGGGAAGTGTTATCAAGGGCGAAACGCTTGCGATTGCCGAAGGAGCTATCATGGTTTCCGATCCGCTTGCAACCGAATCAAAAAATCCAAGCGGTTTGCAACAAGGTATAATTCTCGGCGGAGCAAGAGCTAAAAAAACCAGATACCTATTTATCAGCATGAAAACAGACTACGAATCAGCCGCTATGACAAAACGAATCGCCGATGTAGTCAATAGCCGGTTTTACATTTCATCAGGACAAAAAAAAGGAATGGCAACCGCAAAAGACAATGTACTGATCGCTCTCGATGTGCCGCCAATTTACCGCAATGACGTACACCGTTACGCCCGTGTTGTGGAATCTTTGGCTTACCACGAAACACAACCGCAACAACAACGCCGAATAGAACGCCTAAAATCAGAACTCCTTACCCCGTCAAAATCCCAAAACGCGGCTTTTCAACTTGAAGCTATTGGCGGTAAAGCGGCGATAGAAGCGTTGCGGACGGCTTTATCTGCGGGAGATGAAGAAGTTTTATTTCACACGGCAACATCGTTGGCATATCTTGGCGACGGCACGGCTTCAGAGGTATTGGCAAAAATTGCACGCGAGAATCCGGCGTTTAGAATTTATGCTCTCAATGCGTTGAGTTTATTGCGGAATGATATTGACGCGGAGTTAGCGTTGCATGAGTTATTGCAATTGCCGAGCGCGGAGACACGTTACGGCGCGTTCAGGGCTTTATGGCAACGTAATCCGTCCGATAGAGCAATTCGCGGCGAATTTTTAGGCAGGCAATTTGCGTATCACGGAATTTTGGTGCCGGTTGTAACAACAAACCCGCGAGACAATAAACCAATTGCAACCGCCGCTTGGCATGACGACGTTACCGAAGAACCTGTACCAACTTCGCCGCCAATGGTACATTTGACACGGGCAAAAAGACCGGAAATCGTGTTGTTCGGTAACAATATTCATTTAATTCGCCCGTTCACTCTTGACGCAGGACCAACAATTTTCATAAACGGCAATAACCCATCAGGCGAAATAATAGTCAAAAAATTTGCCATCAAACCCGATCAGATAGACGAAAGCCGAACAGTTAATTCGGATAATCTTGATGATGTGATTCGTGCGGTTGTTGATATTGGCGGTACGTATCCTGATCTTGTTCAGATGTTGTGTTTAGCGGATCAGAAAAAGTGTTTATCTTGCCCGCTAAAAATTGACAGCCTCCCCGAAGCAAACAGATTCTACCAACGTAAAAACGAAACGTCCCCCAAAATAGAACAAACCGATAAACCCAAAAAAACATTGCGCGACCGATTCAACTTCAAAAACTGGTTCTCACCCAATCCGGGCAATAGATCCACCGACTACGAAGGTTACATAAATGAATCGGACAGAAGATAAAAACTATACCGAAGCCGGTATGGGCGATAGGTTTCGCCCTTGAACAACCGCTTCACGTTGTTACGCTTGTGTGTTCCGCTTCGGGAATTTTAAAGTAGCTTGAGTATAATGCAAAATACAAATCAAAATAATTTCGATTGTGTTGTTAGCGGCGAAATTCGCGGCAAGAAGGTGATTGTATTTGTTCCGGGTCTTGGTGCGGATCATCGGTTGTTTAAGTATCAGACGGAGTATTTTTCGGGCAGTGTTGCGGTTGACTGGATTGATCCTTTGGCGGGCGAACGGCTTGAAGAATATGCGGTTCGGATGGCGGCGATGATTCGTTCAAAATTACCGGTCGGGGTTGGTGGTGAAGATGTTGTGATTTGTGGTCTTTCGCTTGGCGGCATGATTGCGCCGTACATTGCCCGCAACCTTAACGCTGCCGGATATATTTTATTGTGTTCAATACGCAAACCGTCGCAATTTCCAAGACGTTATTATTTGGATTGGTTATTGATGCGTTGTAGTGTCAAATTACGTGTTGTGCGGATTTCTTTTTTTCGTTTCTTTTTGAAGTTGTTTCTTCTTTTTCCGGCTTTCACCAAACGTTTTGTCAATGTCGATACGCTTGAGCAAATAGTTTGTATGCCGGTGAATAGGTTTGCGGAGTTGTCGAGAATGATGTTTGACTGGGTTTATCGAAAACGGAAAGAAGATGAATTGTGTGATGACAATTTGAACATGCCCTCGATTCATATTCACGGCAATTGTGATATGTTATTGCCCATAAAATTGACCAACCCCGACGTAATAATCGAAAACGGCGGACACTTGCTCTCAATTACACACCCCGATCAAGTCAACAAAATAATCCAAGATTTTATTACGGAGAATTTCTAAAAATTAAAAATAATGCCAAATCAAATTACGGAAAATCAAACGAAGGCTTGGGGCGGAGTATTTACGGAAAATACTGACGCGCGGGTGGAGGAATTTACTGAAAGTATTAGTTTTGATCGTCGTCTTTATGAGGTTGACATTCGCGGTTCGGTTGCGCATGCGCGGATGCTTTGTGATGTGGGGATATTGTTGCCTGATGAATTTCGGGCAATTGAGGGCGGATTACTTGAAATCAAACGCGAAATCGAAGCCGGACAATTCAGTTTTCGAGTTCAATTTGAAGATATTCACATGCACATTGAACACGCTTTGATAGAGAAAATAGGTGATGTTGGTCGCAAGTTACACACTGCCCGCAGTAGAAATGATCAAGTGGTAACGGATTTACGATTATGGATTCGAGACGAGATTGATGCGGTGGATTCGGGTTTGGCGGAGTTGCAACGGGCGTTTGTTGGGCGTTGTGATTCTGATGTTGATGTTATTTTACCGGCTTACACGCACACGCGACGCGCGCAACCTGTTCTTGCTTCTCATGTTTGGCTGGCGTATTGTGAGAAGTTTGAGCGGGATCGTGAGCGGTTGCGTGATTGTAGGCGGCGGGTCAATATTCTTGGGCTTGGTGCTGCTGCGTTGGCGGGGACAAGTATTCCTATTGACCGTAACAAAACGGCAAAATATCTAGGTTTTGATTCGGTAGCGGCAAATAGTCTTGATGTTTCCAGTGATCGTGATTTTGTGTTGGAGGCGGCGTTTTGTTTGATGGAGATTGCGATTCATGCGAGTACGTTTGCTGAAGAGTGGATACTTTGGTCAACAACAGAATTTAACTTTATCAAGTTGCCGCAAACGTTTTGCACAGGTTCGTCAATCATGCCGCAAAAAGTCAACCCCGACGTATTGGAACTGATTCGCGGCAAAACAGCAAGAGTTGTCGGCAATTTGCAGACGTTGATCGTTTTAACGAAAGGTTTACCGCTCGCGTACAATCGCGATTTGCAAGAAGACAAACAACCGATATTCGATTCTTTTGACACAATCAAATCAATTTTAGCAGTATCAGTACCGCTTGTTTCGGGTATGGAGTTGAATGTAGAGGCGATTGGCGGACAATTGGGAGACGGCTATCTTGACGCAACGACGTTAATGGAATTTCTAATATTGCAAGGAATTCCACAACGAACAGCGCATGGAATTGTCGGTAAATTAGTAAGGTTAGCAATAGAATCGGCGGTACCATTGGACAAATTATCGTTACAACAATTCCAAACAGTGTACGCTGGTTTCGATAAAAATGTGTACAGTTGCCTCGGCGCAAAAAGTGCGGTTGCCTCAATGAAAAGCTACGGCAGCACAGCACCTGACCAAGTAAAAACACAAATAAAAAATTGGAAAGAAAAATTACAAATATAAAGACACACTACGCCGGCTAATATACTCAAGCTGTTTTAAAATTCCTGAAGCTGATTATGGAAGCGTAGCATCGCGAAGCGGTTGTTCAAGGGCGAAGCCCATACGGTTACAAAGTCGTTTAATTATGGACACAGAAATAAATATAAGAGAAATTTGACCATAGATATAGATATTGTCCCCTTTGTCCTTGATCGTCCTTTATGTCCCTTTTATTTCAGTATTTTTGCACTGGCAAAAAAAATCTCCTAAATCTTTTTTAATTAAAGAAAATGTTAAAGCGTCGTATTATTCCTTGTTTGGATGTGATTAACCGTCGGGTTACGAAGGGGATTAAGTTTCAATCGAATGTTGATTTGGGTGATCCAGTGGAGTTGGCGTTACGTTATTATGAGGATGGGGCGGATGAGCTTGTGGTTTATGATATAACGGCTTCGGCGGAGGGGCGTGCGATAGATATAGATATGGTGCGTAGTGTTGCGGAGGCGATACGGATTCCGTTTTCGGTTGGCGGTGGGATTTCGTCGGTTGCGGACATGGAGCGGGTGCTTGAGGCGGGTGCGGAAAAGATTTCTGTCAATTCTCTTGCGGTGAGGAATCCTTCAATAATTTCCGAAGGGGCAAAAGCGTTTGGCGAGCAATGTATTGTACTTAGTATGGATCCGGTATTTAATCCTGAAATGCCAAGTAATTACGAGGTTACAACTCGCGGATTTAGAGAGCGGACGGGGATGGATGCGGTTGAGTGGGGGCGGCAGGCTGAAGGGCTTGGTGCGGGTGAAGTTGTGGTAAATTCTGTTGATGCGGACGGGACGCGAAGTGGTTTTGAGCTTGTTGTTACTTCAAAGATAGCGGATGTGTTGAGTGTTCCTGTTGTAGCGTCGGGCGGTGCTGGTTCTGCCGAACATTTGCGGGATGCGTTTGACAATCACGCAGATGCCGCAATCATCGCGGGAATTTTACACACCAGATTGACAACTATCACAAAATTGAAACAACGCCTATTCGAATTAGGAGTTCCCGTGAGAATGTAATTTTTTGCCGCAATTTCACGTTATATACCGGTTTCGGTATAGTTATAAAAATGTTTTTTGATAAGACGTTAATTATTGTTCGGCATGGCAATACGTTTAGGGCGGGTGAGGAGTCGCGTCGGGTTGGGGCGCGTACGGATTTGCCGTTGGTGGAGGAGTTGCGTAGTGTTGTGGCGGCTAAAATCATCAAATCGCGTCAACTGTTGCCCACTAAAGTTTTTGCCGCACCGCTTTTGCGGACGATGCAGACGGCGGAATTGATTGTGCGTGAAATTGGCGTGAGTTGTCCGATTCGGGCGGTGTCGGAATTTACCGAAGTGGATTACGGCGTGGATGAAGGGCAAACGGAAGAAATGGTAATGCGGCGGTTGGGCATTTTTTATCTTGGCAACGACGCAAAACCAGAATCGATAATGCAACGCGGTAAGGAAGAAATTGAGCGGTGGAATGTTGACGGAACGGTGCCGGCGGGTTGGAATGTGGATACGGACAAAATTATTGCAAATTGGCGCAAATTCGCATCTGAAATAGGCAACGGAGAAACAATACTTGTTGTTTCATCAAACGGAATAATACGTTTTGCCCCGTACATATTGGCACAAGACGATTTGGAAAATTTTCGCAAAACACACAACATGAAAGTTACAACCGCTGGTGTCAGTATTTTTGTACAAAAAAACAATAACTGGAATATCACAGATTGGAACATTAAACCAATAGGGAATTTCTAAAATTAATTTTATACCGAAGCCGGTATGGGCGGTAGGCTTCGCCCTTGAACAACCGTTTCACGTTGTTGCGCTTGCGTATTCAGCTTCAGGAATTTGAAGTAGCTTGAGTATATTGACTGAAAATCTACGCCCTATCCGTTGAGGGCAACGGATTTTCTCGAATCGGTCTTGGTGTAGCTGTACATTTTTTCTGTTTGTGTTAGATTATTGGCGGTATACCGTAGCCGGTAGGGCGATAGGCTTCGCCCTTGAACAACCGCTTCACGTTGTTGTGCTTGCGTGTCCAGCTTCAGGAATTTTAAAATAGCTTCAGTATAACATTGTGAGAGGCGTTTTTTGTGGTGATTTTGTCCTCCCTGTCATTAATGTCCCTAAATCACTACAATCAGATAGAATAATTAAAAATAAAAAAATAGTTCTGTTGACCAAATGAGTAAACTTACACGAATTTCGATTTCGATTGAGGATGATGTAATTCGGCGTTTTGATGCTTTTAGTGAGAAGCAAGGTTTGCCTACCCGATCAGAAGCGATAAAACAATTGATAAGTTCGGCGTTGGTACAGAATGAATGGCGATGTGGTGAGGTTGTTGCCGGAGTGATAACAATAATTTACGATCACCATAAAACGTTGATCGTTCAACGATTGCTTGAAATACAACACAACTTCAGCGATATAGTAATCTGCTCGCAACACGCACATCTTGACCATGATAATTGCATGGAAAACATAATCGTCAAGGGTGAAGTCTGCAAAGTAAAGGAAATGCACAAAACATTACTCGCAATAAAAGGCATGAAACACACGACGTTGTCAATGAGTACGACGGGAAATGCGAAATAACATGCCAAAACCGGTATTATTTTTGGATAACTGATTTTTGGATAACCGTTTTATTTTATTGTGATTAAGTGTTTAGTTTGGGAATTTTAGAACAGCTTTAGTATAGATGGAAGAGTTTGACGAATTGTCTGTGGTGCAGACGCTTAGGGATCACATTCCGCGACAGAGAGTGATAGGCAATCTAACAGTGGAAGGATTTTCACGTGCGGCGGTTCAGACTTATTGGCGGATACCGGAATTGAAGATCGGTTTTGATGTTGGGGCGCAACCTTGGATATTTATGGGTTTACCTCGATTATGTCTTTCTCATACGCACATGGATCATATTTTATCTTTGCCGGCTTATGTTGCGCGCCGCCGGATGATGAAGATGGAACCTCCGGTGATTTATCTGCCGGCGGAAGCTGTTGGCAATGTGAAGAATTTGTTGACGGCGTATTCGCGTCTTGATTATGGCGGTTTACCGTGTGAGTTAGTTGGTGTGGTTGCGGGCAATGAATTTGAGATTTCGCGCGAGCTTGTGATTTCTGTTGTGCCAACGTTTCATTCTATTCCGTCGGTTGGTTATATTGTGTGGGAACGGCGCAAGAAATTGAAAGATGAATATTTAACGTTGACCAGCGATGAGATACGCGAGCTTGCGTTGTCCGGTGTGGAAGTTTCACGCGAGTTGCGAATGCCCAAAGTGGCGTATCTGGGGGACAGCACAGCCCGCGCATTAGACGAAACCCCAACCATGTACGATGCCGAAATTTTGATTATGGAAATGTCCTTCGTCGCCAAACGCCACCAAAGCGATAAAATCCGTAAATATGGGCACATTCATCTTGACGATATTGTAAAACGCCAAAGAAAATTCAAAAATAAAGCCGTCATATTATCGCATTTCAGCGCACGTTACGCCGACAAAGAAATCGGAGAAACCGTTTCACGCCGCATTCCCGACATGTTAGACGGTAGATTGATTTTGTGGCTTTGAGAAAATTATACCGAAGCCGGTATGGGCGAAGCCTATCGCCTTACCGGCTAAGGTATAAAACTTTATCCGCAATTTGGGTTGATCCTACGTCTTCTTTTTTTCGTATTCGTCTAACCATTGGCAGGTTTTGCGGATGCCTTCTTTGAATGGGGTTGGTTTGTAGCCTAGTTCGGTTTCTGCTTTATTTGAAGAAAAAGCCCAATCGGTCAAGAATGTTTTTAACCAACCTCGCGTAAACATTGGGTAAAGACCGAAAATATTTGCCATTCTCTCCGAAATATACGCGATCAGAAAGGGTGTCAAATAATATATTCCCCATCGAAAACGCTTGATTCCATCGACCTTGTCTACTATCGAAAATAACTCGCCCAGCGATATATTGTCCCCGCCCAAAATATAACGCTCGCCAACCCGACCACGCTCCAACGCCAAAATCAATCCTGAAACAACATCATCAACATAAACATAATTGCCGATATTGCGTCCGTAATTGAAAACTACCGGCATTCTGCCATTACGAATCATTGAGATAAGCCGTGTAACCGAATTCGATTCCGATAGTAAACCGGGTCCATAAACCCGCGACGGATTGACAACAACAAGCGGCAACCCGCCCGCCGCCAACTCCAACGCCTCACGCTCCATCAATGTTTTCGACTCTTCGTATTCCGTGAAAAACCGATCTTCAGACCGTATCGTGTTTTCGTCGCCGACCACACCTAATCCTGTCGGACCGAACGTAACTATCGTAGAAGTCCAAACAACACGCTCAACACCAACCTCCCTTGCGACATTGAAGACGTTGCGTGTTCCGGTGATATTGATATCTTTGAATATTTTTTTATCGCGTGCCCAATTTTTCGCATAAGCCGCAAGATGAAATACATATTTGCAACCAGACATCCCGCGCCGGAGCGAATCCACATCCGTAACATCGCCTTGTACATAAGTTATATCTTTTGTATTCGCAATATTATTGTTATACTCAAGTTGTTTTGAAATTCCTGAAGCTGAACACGCAAGCGTAGCATCGCAAAGCGGTTGTTCAGGGGCGAAGCCTACCGCCCATACCAGCTTCGGTATATCTGATGTTTCCGGCGGTTTACGAGTAAGAATATTGACCAGACAACCCCGCTGTAACAACTCCGCCGTTAATCTGCTGCCAATAAAACCCGTTCCGCCCGTAATAAATACACGAACTCCTGATTTAATCAACATATCATTACAATTACAATAATTCTGATTTTTGAACTATACCGAAGCCTATCGCCCATACCAGCTTCGATATACTTAGTCAAAGTGCCTTTTTACTGCTGTTTATACTGAAGCTACTTTAAAATTCCTGAAGCTGAACACGCAAGCGCAACAACGAGAAGCGGTTGTTCAGGGGCGAAGCCTATCGCCTTACCGGCTACGGTATAACTATCGCACATTGTATTCTATCGAAACTTATGCACAATATACACCAGCAAAAAACTGTTACTTTGCCCTTAAAAAAGAAGTTATTTTAGCTTTTTGTCCGATATTTTTAAGAGGCAAAGGGGACATATTGGGAATAGAAATGACAGATGAAACCTTGCCCTAATTGAGTATTGAGAATTTCTAAAAATTAATTTTATTCGAATTCGGTTGCTTTTTATACCGTAGACGGTAAGGCGATAGGCTTCGCCCTTGAACAACCACTTCACGTTGTTGTGCTTGCCTAACGCTCTGCGTTGCAGGTTTACCGCAGTTTCAGGAATTTTAAAACAGCTTGAGTATATCGACTGAAAATCGACCGAATTTGAAATAATTTGTCTTTGGCAAAGGCAACCCTTGCGGTTGCCCGTTTGGTGTAAGGTTGCTCATTTTGGTGCGGTTGTTCGATTGGACAAGGTTTTACCTGTCCCTTGTGTCCCTCACGTCCCTTATTGTCCTTACCGTCCTTTAAAATATCGGACAAAGGCATAATGGTAACAGAAAGGACAAATGTAACCTTGATCAAATCAGGTCGCCCCTACGTTTTAAGCGTTTTTTGACAATTCTCTGTGTCGTAAATAATGGTTTTGTTGGTTTACTTCGGCAAGCCTTCTAATGTCAGAGTGTATTCTGATTGATCGGTGGTTATATTGACAGTTTCTTTTGATTTGCCAGTGAGATATTTTTGCGGTATTATTGGGGGCGGTTCGTCCATTGACACAGGTTCACCTGTTTTTTTGAATGAAATAATATATTCACCTGGTACGACTCCTTGAAATGCCGCACTTGTTACCATCGTAGCCTTACCTTCTTGGTTTGTTATTCCGCCGGCACTCCATTTATTGGCTTCTTTATCGACTGGAATCATCAAAACCCCAACGCCTTGCATAACCTCTCCGCCGAATGTTACCGAAATAGTGCAAGGTGTAAGTTTGGGAAGATCCGCCGGACGCTTCGGAAGACGCGAACAACTGGTAATTTGAAATTCAACCAACAATATAAAAGCACAAATTACTATCACAAAAATCTTTTTCATAAAAATATACTCCCAAAAAATTTTTTCAAAAACAAATATCTCTCAACACAAAAATCCATGTATGCTGAAGCTATACCGAAGCCGGTATGGGTGATAGGCTTCGCCCCTGAACAACCGCTTCACGTTGTTGCGCTTGCGTGTTCAGCTTCGGGAAATTTAAAGTCGCTTCAGTATAAAAGCTACGTAGCTTTAGGTTAAAGTCATGTAGTTTTTGGTAAAATCTACGTAGCTTTCGGCAAAATCTACGTAGCTTTTGGTAAAAAACATCCGGGGAAAATGTTCACCTGTTACACTCAAGCTGTTTTAAAATTCTTAAAGCTGAGCACGCAAGCGCAACAACAACCGCTTCGCGATACTACGCTTGCGTGTTCCGCTTCATGAATTTCAAAATAGCTTGAGCATTAACGTATTAAATGTTGGGGCAAGGTCTTACAAACTGCCTTTGACTTGACCTGAATTTATTTTTCCGTAATTCCGCCAAACTTCCTGCGGGATGTTATTGTTGATGAATCGAACGCTACAATCTCCCAAGGTTGCATTTACGCCGTTGGGATGAAAACTTCTTGCCGCATAATAACCATAAACCGATCTCCAACCTAAGTCAGGATGAAGCGGATTAGGTGAGCTGTAAGTTGAAAACAATGTAGCCGGTGCGCGAGCCGAAAGCCACATATAACCACGCCAACCCAAAACCTCTGGAGCTGCAATTGCTTCAGAGGCAAGATCGGTAGGTTCGGATAAATTACACGCGCCCGGATAGAGAATGAAAGTAACGGGTCCCGACTCAACCAAATTGTTTGTCCCAGCGAGTTCCACCAAACCACAACGTGCCCAAGGACGGGCAACATCCCAAGGCAAATCTGTCAGAGGCGTTCGCGGCGTACCATCGCCAACTATCGCCTCACTCAAAACAACAACATTACTCGTTCCGTCTCCCATTGAATTAAAACTGGTTGTCGAATCGTCATAAAATGTTCCATCTGTTGGGAAAAAAATATCGTAATTTGTTCCTGTTGCGGAACCAATACAGTACATGTAGTTATTGGTTCCTGTTGGAGTTACCGATGTTGCTGGGGTGGAAGGGCAATCACTTATATCATTGGCAATCGCGGTCGTTAAGTTCGACGCAGGATCGGACGGACAACGGAACAATGAAACAGGAACACTTGAAACCATACTTACCGAGTCCGCAACAGCTTTATTGAACGGCTCGCACTTGCCAAATAACCATCGCGAAACACTACCTCCTTGTGGCAACGCATTGTAAAGAGCTTCCTGTTCCATAAAAGGTAACATCCAAAAGTGAGGCGACAAAAGCTGCGCACCCGGACAACAAATTGAGCCATTGGTTCGTGTGTTACGTGCCGCCAGACCTGAAATAGAACCCAATGTATCGTGGTAGTTGTGCATTGCAATGCCGAGTTGTCTTTGTTTATTTGAGCAACTCATTCTTCTTGCGGCTTCGCGGGCTGCTTGAACGGCTGGTAGTAGCAGGGCAATCAATACGCCGATTATTGCAATCACTACGAGGAGTTCAACTAGCGTAAAGGCTTTGAAAGGTAAAGGATGGGAATTGTGGGGTTGGGGAAATTTGGCAAAATTTCTTTTTGTCCTTTCTCTACCCCAACACATACTTATTTTTATTTTAAGGGAGGTTGATGTTGAGTGATTTGCAATATTACATTTTCGGAAAAGTTGTAATAATGTTGCAACCGTAGTGAGACACCCGCCGAAATACAAAATACGGCTAAAAAATGAATCACCAAAAACAGCCGATAAAAATAAGCTACCCAATACGCCAATCATCGCAATTGCAACGAAAAGCTCAAACAACGAAAACACGCACAAACGCGAACAATATTTTTTACTTGAAAAATTTTTCATACTACTTTTTTATTCTGGAGTAAACTGAAGCTGTTTTAAAATTCCTGAAGCTGGACACGCAAGCGCAACAACGTGAAGCGGTTGTTCAAGGGCGAAGCCAGCTACGGTATAAACTCAGCCATCCGTGAGGTAAATTTGTACTTCCTTGAGAATTCGTATTACTGTTTTTCCAAAAAAATTTTTGCGAAATTCAGAATACATCGCAATCATTCGGTCAATCAATAGACCAATTGCGAACATGATACCACATCATGAAATCTTGTCAACCCACAAAATTTCAGCAAGTTGATAAAATTCAAAAGATCAACATTGCTCCCGCAACATCTAATCACCTCGCTTGAATATTTTGATATTTAGGATAGAATAGTCGCCCTTTGCCGAACGAGTGTTTGTCGAAATTTCAAAAATTCGTAATACGCGGAACATAAAAATTTCGCCCAAAAATAGTCAGGAATTAACATGTGTAAAAATTTTTTATTGTTGTTTATTGTTGTAACGATAATTATTTCCGGTTGCGGTAAAGTTGGGACGGGGGGAAAATCTGCCAAATTGGAATTGAAACCGATTCGGACTATTGAACAACTTGAAGAATACCGTAAAGCCGGTATTGTGCCGGAGAAGATTGACCGTGTTTATTGTAGTGGCGGGACGCTTCGGCTTGTGGTTTATTTTGAGTGTGCGGATCGGGTTGTGGCAACCGACGGCAACGAACGCAATGACGCGGATCGTAACGGCATGAAAGCGTATTGTGCTGCTCATCCCGAATTGCAATCATTGCCCGTTGCCGGCGAATCCAGCGGACGCGATCAACCTGAATTGTTACTCGCTTTGAAAACGCCGCCGCAACTAATCATCAAAGCAGATACGGGAGCAGGTTACGATCCGGAAGTATTGACCGAACGAACCGGTATTCCCGTGTTGCTTGTCCCAATGCGAGGAATTACTGTCGGACGTGAACAATTCGACGAAGGTTTGCGGCTTATTGGTAATGCGTTGGGGAAAGGTGAACGTGCCGAGTCGCTGATTGATTTTTTTGACAAAGAAATTGCCGAACTAAAACGCCGATCTCAAAACGCTGTTGCCCAACACAACTCAAACAACCAAACCCAAAAACCAACCGTTTACGTTGGCGGCGTTTCCTACAGCGGCTCTCACGGTTTCAACTCAAGCGAAGCCGGATACCCGCCTTTTGAACTGGTCGGCGCAAACGATTTTCTCGAACAAAACAAAACTAACCCAATTCTCGGAAATCGACACACGATGCTGGCAAAAGAGAAAATTATTGAATGGAATCCCGACAAATTATTTCTCGACTTGGGCACTCTCACTATTGGTACCGCAAGCGGGTTGAACGAACTGAAAAACGATCCGGCGTACAAATCTCTCTCCGCAGTTAAAAACGGTGAAATTTATACATTGCTCGCCGACACCTTTTATTTCGTCAATCACGACGCTGTACTGGTCAATGCTTGGTTTGTCGGTAAAATTCTTTACCCTGAACAATTTGACGACATCGACCCCAAAAAGAAAGCCGACGAAATTTTCACATTTCTCGTCGGTAAACCCGTTTTCAATAAACTAAATCAATCGCTGCAAAATATTGCACTAGAAAAAATTTCAGTCAACTGAAATTATAAAAAATCGGGAGCGCAGATTTTAAGGGATTTTCAAAAACCTCATTTAGGCATCACCCCAAAAAATATTGCTGTGATTTATACCGTAGCCTGTAAGGGCTTCGCCCCTGAACAACCGCTTCACGTTGTTACGCTTGCCTAACGCTCTGCGTTGCAGGTTTATCGCGGCTTCAGGAATTTTAAAACAGCTCGAGTATAATACGCGGAGGATGATTTATTGTACAAAAAATTTTTGATTACACGTTATGCGCGTTCTAATGCGTATAAGATATTATTATTTTTGGTTGTTTTATTGTTATTGCCAATTTTATTTTGTGTGTCGCTTTCGATTGGTTCGGCGGTGATTTCGGTTTCTGATGTGATTTTGGTTCTTTCGGGCGGCGAAGTTGATGAGCGTTTTGTTCGTATAATTTTGAATATCCGGCTCCCCCAATCAATCGCGGCATTGCTCGCCGGCGCAGGGTTGTCGATATCCGGCGCGGTAATGCAAGGCGTATTGCGTAATCCGCTTTGCTCGCCGTTCACGCTTGGGATTTCCAACGCGGCAGCGTTTGGTGCGGCGTTGACGCTTTTGATTTTTGGCGGAAAAATTATTGCGCAGGACAACACGATGACCAATCTTGGATTGTCCCAAAGCGTAGTTGCCGGCGGTGCTTTTTTGTTGTCAATTTTTACGTGCGCTATAATTCTTTTGCTCAACCGTTTAAGTGGTTCGCGGGCGGAGACGATTATTTTGCTTGGAGTTGCGTTTAGTTCGCTTTTTACTGCCGGACTGATGTTTATGCAATATGTTGCGGACGAATCGCGTCTTGCGGCAATAGTTTACTGGACGTTTGGCGACACTGCACGCGGAACTTGGCACACAATCACGATACTGGCAATTTGTACAATCCCAATCTCAATTTACTTCGTCAGCCAATCATGGAACTACAACTCGCTCTCGTTCGGAGAAGAAACCGCACAAAGTCTAGGCGTTCCGGTTCGGCGTGTTCAATTAGTTACAATGATATTGTCGGCATTTCTTACGGCAGTATTGGTTTCGTTGCTTGGCGTGATTGGTTTTGTTGGTTTAGTTGTGCCTCATCTTTCGCGGCTTATTGTTGGTTCGGACTATCGTTTTCTTTTGCCGTTTTCGTTGGTATTTGGCGGATTTTTGCTTTTATTTGCGGACACGGCGGCGCGGGTTATGCTTGCGCCTAGAATTTTGCCCGTATCAATTTTGACTGCGTTTGTTGGTGCGCCGATTTTTATTTCGCTTTTGGTTGGGAGACGCGGGAGGGTGTTGTAATGTTTTATACTCAAACTACAAAGAATCCGGTATTGACGGTCAATGGCGTTTCTTTTCATTATCGGGAAAATACAGTTCTCGACAACGTTTCCTTCTCGGCAAAACGCGGCGAAATTATCACAATTCTAGGTCCCAACGGTTCCGGCAAATCGACATTGTTACGTTGTCTAGGTGGTTTGCTGTCTCCGCAATCCGGCGAAATTTATCTGGACAACAAGAAATTGGAAACGAAATCAATACGGACAAATTCACGTTACGTCGCCTACGTTCCGCAACGTATTGAGACATCTTTGATGCCGGTATTTGATGCGGTGCTTCTTGGTCGTCGTCCTTATTTTGGTTTACGTCCGTCGGCGGGCGATCTTGAGTTGGCGGAGGCGATGATTTACAAGTTTCGGCTTGAGTCGATAGCGGGCAGGTCAATGAATAATTTGAGCGGCGGCGAAGCCCAAAAAGTCGCAATTGCAAGAGGTTTTACCCAACAACCACAACTGCTACTATTAGATGAACCGACAAGTATGTTAGATTTACGAAATCAGGTGGAGTTGTTGATGTTGTTGCGTCAATTTGTGTCGGAGAAAAATATCACCGCAATTCTTTGTATGCACGATATAAACTCGGCAATGAGATACACCGATAGATTTTTATTGTTGCGCAAAGGACAAATTATTTTCGACATCGAAAAAAACGAATTAACCGCCGACATGATCGAAGCTCTTTACGACCAACCCGTAGAAATCCACAACATAAATAACACCAGTTTTGTTGTATACTGAAGCTACTTTAAAATTCCTGAAGCTGAACACGCAAGCGTAACAACGTGAAGCGGTTGTTCGAGGGCGAAGCCTATCGCCCTACCGGCTACGGTATAGAAAAGCCGTCGGCTTGCTAGCTAGATATTTTGGGATAATAATTCAGCACGCAAACAACGCAGATGCGGGAGAGATATTCGCAAAATCAGAAAAAAATCTGATCCGCGAACATTTTTGTAATCTGCGTTATCTACGTGCTGATATTTTTTAACGGGACAAATTAACTAAAATAAGGACGAAACGGCAAATTGGCTAAATGATCGGGCGTATAATATCGCGCTCATTGCGGAATTCGCTATCAACTCTTGACGCGCCAAACGCGAAGTCTCAAATGCAACATCCGTATTTGAAATCGCCGCCTCCGACTCCGTTACTATCGCCAATTGATCCTCAAGATTATTCTGATTCGTAACCAATACATTCTTCTGAATCGTACCCAAACGACCACGCTCCGTAGCTATCTGTGAGGCAAATTCGGTGATGGCTTGCCGCGCCGTATCAACATTCTCAGATTTTGAGTAATCCAGCCCCCTCAACTTCGCCAAAGTCGTACCATCTTTAGCAACAAGATTGTTAGAGTTAATTGTCGCAATGCCAAGATTATATCTGCCTGCACTGGAAATATCTTTACCTAGTTGAAATGATGTGCCACCGGAAACTTTCAATTTGATATTGTCACCCGATACGACGGCATCTTCCATCAACGCACTAAAGTTTATAGAATCTGAATATACACTTATCTTGTTATTATCCGTTACGACCGTACCGGATAAACCTGTAAACGACCAATCCTGCCCTTTGACTTTGATCTGCCCTTGTGCCGCACTCGTGCTACCATCTGTAGTGAGACTACCCATGTCTGTAGCGGCAACAAATTCACCAATATCTACAGCACCTCCTCCTTCTTCAGCTACGTTTATTGTTACATTTTGATTTTCACCTCTGTTTTTGGAACTCAGGATATCAGAAGGGTCAATCGCTAAGTTAATATTGGGATTACTTTGTAGAGCAGACGTAATTCCACCAATAATATTACTGAGTGATATTTTATTGCCGGTACTTTCTGACTCTACAGTAGCTTTCACCGACCTACCTTCATTGTCAGTTAACATTATTTCGTAATTTGTGCTATCTGTAATGCCCGTTGTTAAGTCATTCAACTGTACCCCGGCTTTTTGAGCGACATTTCCCACTGTCAGTGTGAATTCTGCTGGATTGACTCCAGAGGTATCGGCTGACGTAACTTTAACTTTGTTGATTTTATTACCACCTTCAGTTGTGATCGTATTATAATCATAAGCACCGTTTATAACTTGTTTTCCGTTGTAGATGGTGGTTCTGCTGATGGAGTCTATGGTGTTTGCGAGTTGGTTTATTCCGTTTGTGATTTGGTCGGAGGTGGCGGTTCCGGAACTTAATAGTCCGATGATGCCAGTGTCGGAGGGGTCGCCTGTTAATAGGTTGGCGATACTGCCCATTGCTTTTTCGGAAACCGCTAGCAGATTTTGCCCCTCAACCGAATTGTTGATCGCGACTTGCAAACCCTTCATGTCTAGCCTCATGCCCTCGCGTTTTATCAATCCCGTCGGATCGTCCTTACCTGAATTGATTCGGTAACCTGTTTCGAGACGTTGCAAAATATCGTTGATTTTGCTAGTCGTGCGGTCAAAAGCCAAAAGTCCGCGCGTCTCCGGTAAATTTGTGTTGAAATAAATAGCCATTTAATATTCTCCCTTTTTCAATCTTTTGCTCGTAACAAAAAATCAAACAAAAAAACTCTTATACTCTGCAACCCAAATATTTACGTAAAGGCAAACCCGCCGCCCGTACCAGCCACAGTGTAACAACTGTAACAATTGCATCGTCAAAATCGATATTAACGGTCTAATGACCATTAACGATTATTACGGTATTTTAGATAAAATGGGAATAAATAGCAAGAGGGGAGCAAAAGATTTTTCCGTTTTTCTTGATTTTCTTGATTTTCTTGATTTTCTTGATTTTCTTGATTTTCTTGATTTTCTCGATTTTCTCGATT
>JAIRWK010000433.1 GCA_031268995.1 Planctomycetaceae bacterium | reverse complement strand
ACAAAAACCTAAGCTACTAATATTTAAGCAATTATGGATTTGATCGTTAAATTTACAACAAATCGGTAATAGGATTTAACTCCTTTAGTATAAATCTTTTTAGGCTACTGAATAGTTACAGAGAATTTAATTCCCGATACTGATATACCGTAGCCGGTAGGGCGATAGGCTTCGCCCTTGAACAATCGCTTCACGTTGTTACGCTTGCGTGTTCAGCTTCGGGAATTTCAAAGTAGCTTCAGTATATGCACCTGTACAAACAAGAAACAATAATTACAATAGGACAAATTTTGTACCGTAGCCAGTAGGGCAACAAGCTTCACGTTGTTGCGTTTGCGTGTCCAGCTTCAGGAATTTTAGAGTAACTTGCGTATAGCTCTTATACAGCTGAGAAAAATTGCTTTTAATTTTTTGTTCTACCTTTTCCTGCGATCAATCCTGCGACGTATCCGGCTTTGAATCCTGCGTCAATATTTACCACCGTAACATTTGACGCACAACTGTTAAGCATTCCAAGCAACGCCGCTAGTCCGCCGAAACTTGCCCCGTATCCTACGCTTGTTGGTACTGCAATAACCGGCACCTTGACGAAACCGCCAACAACACTCGGTAACGCACCCTCCATTCCCGCAACAACAACTATCGCATCCGCCTCACGCAACAACGGTAACTTCGCATGCAATCTGTGCGGTCCCGCAACCCCGACATCTTGAATAAACACCGCCTCCGCACCTGTCCACAAAACCGTCTCCTTCGCCTCCTCCGCAACCGGTAAATCACTCGTCCCCGCCGATATAACCGCAACCTTGCCATAAACCGAAGACCGTTTGCCGTCCTGTTTGTGAATACGGAATGTTTTGGCAACTTTATTGTACGAAAAATGAATCTTGTCCCGCATCAACTCCTGCTCCAAAAATTGCCCTTTATCATCGCTCACCCGTGTTGCTAATCCATCTATATTGTATTTGAGCATCGTTTGAAATATTTTTAAAATCGTCTCTTTGGTCTTGCCCTCGCCATAAACAACTTCAGGAAAACCACAACGCCCCTCACGGTCAATATCAAATTGTACGTCTTCAAGATCAATAAATTCGTTCATTTTTTATGTCGAGTTTTTCGTTCAAGGATTTCGGCGGTGAATAATTTTTCGACCAGAATCAATACAGGTGAATTTCTAAAAATACTATTTGCCAAAAACAAATTATTTCAAATTCGGTCGATTTTAAGTCGATAGAAATCGACCGAATTCGAATAAAATCAATTCTTAGCAATTCCCTGGAGTTTATTGGAGTTCAGTTGCTATTTGCCAAAGTATTACGGAATTTTTTTTGCCCGATGTAACAACAGTTTTTCCATCCGGAGAAAAATCTGCGTTAAATATCCATCCCCCTCCTGTTCCGTATCCTTCTAGTTTCCCCAATTCTTGACCAGTTGTCGTATCGTAAAGTCGCACGGTCTTGGGAAGAAAATGTAATGCAATTATTTTTTTACCGTCTGGGGAAAATTTGCAAAAAATCGGTACGTCGTTCTTGTCATCCGTGTTTTTTGTTTCTAGTTTTTTTAATTCTTTTCCGGTTGTTGCGTCCCAAATCTTCGCGGGTTGGTTTCCAGACGATGTAAGTACGGTTTTGCCGTCTGGGGAAAAGTCGGCCGATAGCACATTAGTTGCAAATTCATCTAATTTTTTTATTTCCTTTCCGGAGTCAACGTCCCAAATCCGCGCCGCTTTTTCCAAACCTGCCGTAACAATTTTTTTACTATCAGAAGAAAACGAAATGTTAAATATTCTCTTAGCGTCTCCTTTGAGTTGTCGCAACTCTTTTCCGGTTTCTGTATCCCAAATTCTCACGATACCTCTATCCGCTGTGAGAATTTTTTTGCCATCCGGAGAAATATAGACATAATAAGGATGTTCTACTACCTTTCCTTCGATCAATCGCAACTCTTTTCCCGTTTCAACGTCCCAAATCCGTACTGTTGAGTCCACACTTGACGTAATAATTTTTTTACCGTTCGGCAAAAATTTAGCAACAAATAACACGTGAAGATGTCCCTCAAATTTACACAACTCCTGACCCGTTTCAACATCCCAAATCCGCGCCGTTTTGTCCCAACTTGCCGTAACAATTTTTTTGCCATCCGGCGAAAAGAAAGCGGATTGTACTTTGGATGAGTGACCTTCAAGTTTGTGCAACTCTTTACCGGTTGCCGTATCCCAAATCCGCGCCGTTTTGTCCCAACTTGCCGTAACAACTTTTTTACCGTCCGGCGAAAACGACGCAAAGTCGATATGTCCGGTATGCCCTTTTAGCTCAATCACGTTTCCATAATCATCCGCCGCAACACAAAACGCCCCGCAACAAATCATCGCCGTTGTTGCCAAAACAAACCAGATCACCAAATTTCTCTTTTTCATTTTTTCTCCTTTACGTTGAAGTGATTTTGAAATCGCCCAAAATTTTCACAACAAATCTCGAAACAAAACACTTTGCCCCGAAAAATTTTTTACCCCCAAGGCTACAAAGCCGCACAAAGATTTTTTTAGAAAACCAGCTTGCGGAAATTGTGGCAAAAATATCAGTCTTGTCAATGTACCGTAAGGTATCGCCCCAAAATAATTTTCCCAAAACCAAAAAGTGGAAATTGGTGATTGCCCATGAGAAATTTCCTAATAACAGATGCATGCGTATATGCCGTAGGCGGTAGGGCGAAGCCTCTCGCCCTACCAGCTACGGTATATTTGCTAAAAATTGCCCAAAACAAATTATTTCAAATTCGGTCGATTTTCAGTCGATAGAAATTGACCAAATTCGAATAAAATTAATTTTTAGAAATTCCCAAAGGTGCTATGCTACGGTGTACATTTTTTTGAGAGGTATTGTGTTGTTTGGTTTATTCTAGTAAAATCCCGTGTACGTTGTGCCGAAAACAGTGCGGAAGGCTTCGCCCTTGAACAACCGCTTCACGTTGTTGCGATTGCCTAACGCCCTGTGTTGCAGGTTTACCGCAGCTTCGGGAATTTTAAAGTAGCTTGAGTATATAATAGTAATAGACGCGAGCGTTTTTCAAATTTTACTTTTTGGGATATATTGTTTATGGCTCTGGTCACAATTCGAATATTGGATGGTCCTGAGCGGGGTAAGGCTTATCATCAGGTCGCAACTCCTGTTACGGTTGGTCGTGAAGAGGGCAATTTGATTCAGCTTAGCGATGAACGTATAAGCCGTTATCATCTCAAAATACACGAAAACGGCGGCGCAATAATTTTGACAGACCTCCAAAGCACAAACGGTACACGAGTAAACGGCGAAGTAATTTCTGTTTGGCATCTTCGCCCCGGCGATGTAATTTTCGCCGGACGTTCTGTGTTGGTTTTCGGTTCAACAGAAGAAATCACAACACGACTAACCGCCCTCGCCAAACAAGATTTGTCCACGTTTGTACCAATGGGAGTTGACGGCGAAGAATTCAGCTTTTTAAGCCGGTCTGCCGAACATGTAACAACCGACGATATTAACTCGTCCATGTTCGACGTGGCAATTTTTCGCGGCTTATCACCAAAAGAATTGGCACCATTACATTTGCTCGCGCCGCCACAATTGCCGGAAGGATTACAGCCCAAAGACGCGGCACAAATGACGGAACTTTTACAATATATGCACATCAGGTTGCGCTACCTCGTTTCGTCAATGAACCCCGAATCCAACCCCAAGAAAAAAGAAAACAACAGTGCCGACTTTGGCAGAGTTACCGTCTCCGCCGATCAATGGCAAAACATAATTGATCTCTATGACAAAATCGCTAAATACCTCAACTCAATTTCAGAACCCTAAACTCGCCTATGCAAAATATCCGTAGCTGTTCGTGATAAATCTTTTCATCACGAAAAATACGAAAAGCACAAAAGGGAGAAATTTTTGAGAACCGCGAAGTCAAGTAGATCGCTAATCATTTATAGGGAGTTTGCACTTTAAATTTTCGTCACTTGTTGCTTGTTATCAATTATCGATTATCAATTACTAGTTACTGATCAATCACAGTTATATACTCAAGCTGTTTTAAAATTCTCGAAACTGCAGAGTAGATGATCTGATGATTATTGTACAATAAATATTAAATTTTATGATTATTTTATATCCGGGCTATAGTTTACAAACGTTTGCCTCTGACTTGACGGAAGAAGAAGCAAATGAAATTCTTTCAGCTTACACGGCGTTGTTTCATCCGGCAATTTTTAAGCATTTCAATAAAATTCCGCAATGGGAATCCGCGTCAAATATTTCGTTGGACAGTACGGCAAAATTGATTCTCGTGCCGCCTTGTTGCGAACCGCTTCTCCCCAAAGAATTTACAAAAACCGACTCCGAAAACAAAATTGCCGTAATTCGTAACCTCAAATCACGAAACGCAATCGTAAACGAAATAATTAAACAGTTCAACATCACACATAATTTTAATAACGACCTTGTTGTCAATTTCTACGCTCTCGGAACAGCTGCGTTGTTCGTCAATTTACTTGCCCATCATCTGCATTACATGGACAACGTAAACGATGCCTCTCTCACTCAATCATTTCGAGACATAATCGAAAACGCAAGCAACAACGATAACCCCGAATCCAAAACCGACAAGTCAACCGCGTCTAATTTATTCGAAGATGCGTTTGATCGAATTTGTGAAACGAAGGAATGTTATTATCCGGTCAGCTCGTATCTGATTAATTTAACTTTGGTTGTCAAATCTACGCTTGGTGAACCGTTTAGGCGTTTGTTGTCAAGCCGTGATTGTGTGAATCTTTTGATTCCGTCGTTGTTGCTTGATTCTCTTCCTGAGGTTGATCCGGCATCGTTTGAGTTATTGAAATCTGCGGTCGAGTCCGGCAAGGTTGATTTTGCGGCGGATGATATTTCGGATACGTCGCTTTTATTGTTTCCAATTCTTGACGCGGCGGACAAAATTTTGCGCGGTGTTTCAATTTATCGCGAGCGGTTGGGAATTACGCCAACGATTTACGGCAGACAATGGGCAGGACTCACGCCGTTTTTGCCGCAGATTTTGAAGTTGGCGGGATTCAAAGGCGTTTTGTATTTTGCGCCGTTGGACGGATGGCTTCTGAAACAACGTAACTACAGCAAAATGATCTGGAAAGGTGTTGACGGAACCAAAATTGATGCGTTGACTCGTTATCCAAGAAATTGCACAACGAGCAAAGAATTTTTTGATTTCGCCGAACACTACTCCGATTTGATCAGCGGAGATTCTTCGCCGACAGCTGTATTTGCCGAGTTCCCAGTTGACAAAACAAAAAAAATCCAAAACGAAAATTCCGCCGAATCCAATTCAAATAATTTACGTAACGAAAATTCCGGCACGGATAATTTTTGTAACGATAATTCCACAGACGATGTTTCGGATTCAGTTGACTGGTGTAATGATATGCGGCTTATGTCAAAATATACAACACAGTTGGGCGAATTTGTCAAACTTGGATCATATTTTGCAACAACAGCACAAACGGGTTCGGTGGAATCGATTTCGGTTGAAAATTATATCACCGGCGAGCCGTCTGATATTCCTTTTTGGATAAGAATCTATCGTGAAAATTTATCGCGACTCATCGTGTCGGCATTGGGGACAACTTCGCAATCACTTGAACAAAAACCGGCGAACAAATCCATTTTGACTTCTGTTGGTGATTCTGTTTTAGATTTTATTGCGGCGGTTGGTTCGTGTGGTTTCGGCGGTCAATATTTTCAGGCGTGTTTGCCCAATAACGAAAAAATCAATTCAGCCAATTCGGAAATTTCACCAGAAGGCGATAAAAAAAATCAACTCGGACGATGTGGAATCGCAATTCTCAATGCGTGGAATTTTGGGCGGCGTGTGTTTGTGGATGTGAGCAATTGGTCGGCATTGCCGGCGGCGGTTGCGCCGATAGTTTTTGCGGAGGAAGAAGCGGGCAAGAAAGAAATTGTTGTCGATGTGCCGCCGCTTGGATACGTGGTGATTCCTGAACCTGAAGTTAAAACAAAAATCACGAAGACAAATAATTTTGCCCACCAAAACGAAGAAAAACAAGATGCCAAAATTGCCTCAAATGTCCAGAACCCAAACACGCAATCGCAACAAAACAAAACAATTACCCAAAATAGAAATCAGCCGCCCAAACCGATTAAAGCAGAAAAACGTACCGCCCCAAAATCCAAATCGCAAAAAGGCGGTTGGAATATTATCTCCGATTTATTTGTCAAAAAATCGAAGCCGTCATTGATTACCGAATCCGATGAACAAAATGCGTTTTTTCTGCAAAATGAATTTTTTGTTGCGAAAATTGATTCGGGTACGGGAATGCTTCGTTCTCTTTTTACAGGCAATTATCGTTACAATCGTCTTTCGCAACAGCTTGGTTTTAGGTTGCCGAAGGCGTTGCGTGATTTGGATTCGCGATTGGCAAATGATCCCAATCGCGGTTATGCGAGTTCGGTTGTTGACGAAGTGTCGTTGGAGGAATTGGGATCGGTTACGGGGAGTTTTAAAATTTGCGGGCGTTTAATTTGCAATGATGGTTGCGAGGCGGCAAAATTTACAGAGTTGGTAACAATACGCCGATACAGCAGGATTTTAGAATTTAACTACACAATCGAACCGTTTATCGAACCATCGGGAGATTCGGCGTGGGATTCGTATTACGCAATCAGATCGGCATGGAACGATAGCTCAATCGAATTACGCGGAAGTTTAGGCGACGGCATTTACCACCCAACAACAAACCGCATCGTCTCGCCAAGATTCGTTGACTTGCGAACGGATAAACGCGCCGTTACATTCTTCTCCGAAGGATTACCTTTTCACAGACGATTCAGCGAACGATACCTTGACACAATTCTAATTACCAAAGACAACAATAAATACGACGCTGACGGTAATAAAATTGACGAAAATGATAACAACACTAATTCCACAAATCAGACTCAAAATTCGAATAATTCAAACAGTGAATGCGGTCGTGTTGCGCGAAATTTTCGTTTTGGGGTTGGAATTGATATTCGTCATCCGTTTGCGAGTTCGTTGGAGTTTATGTTGGCAAAGGATGATTTGACGGTGCCGGTTTGTTGTGGGGACGGAGTGTTTTCGCGATGGTTTTTTCGAGTTGATGCTGCGAATGTTGCTGCGTTGCATTGGGAACCGGTTTATGGTTGCGGAAAAGACGCGGAGGTTGATGCGGACAATAATACAGACAATGAAATAATCGGCTTCAAGGTATTTCTGTTGGAAACAGAAGGAACCCAAACAAACAGCGTGTTGCGCTCATTCAGACCAATTGCACGCAGCTACACAACAAACTTTCTGGACGAAGAATTGCAAAAATTAAATATCAACGATGCCGGAGTACAAATCACCCTGCGCTCCCACGAGTTGCTACCCGTAACTTGTTTTTTTGAACAAAAGCACGCAAAAAAAATATTAAAGTTGTTTTAAATTTCCCCCAAACTTGACACGACAAATATAACGACACAAAGCAGTTATTCATTATTATCCGTACCGCCGCCGACATAATTTTACACCTAATCCAATGTAAACTATATAATTTTTTTGAAAAGATTGCAATGTTCTGAAAAGTGGTATTGACATTTAGTGTATTATTTGTTAGATTTATGCGGTATTGGGTACTGAAGGTGTATTGACTGATGCTGTTGGCGTTACAATTTTAGGTCAAGGTTAAGTTTTTACGCAAGTTTTTTACGGTGCCAAGACCGCTTTGGAATTCTTGAATTGAACCTGCGAACGCGACGACCATTTTATATTGTCGTGTTCGCGAGTTCAGCTTTGGGAAGTTTGAGTGTCTTTTAGTAGAGTGTTGTGATATTTACAAGAGAATTTTTGTACAGAAAGGGGACGAACTGGTTTCGACCGGGCTAGTGAAGTGTAGGTTGCGTGTCGTGGTTGGTCAGCGGGCCACGTTAAAAGCCGACTATTAAATTCAAATGCCGAACCTAGATTGGCATTGGCTGCCTAATGAAAGGCTGCCCCGAATACATGCTGTAGCCGAAATGGCATAATATTCGGACGTAAATTCGGATCGTTTCCGTTCAAGTCGATTACGGCGGGGATTAAAAAATGTTGTCGAATCGTTTGCGAGGTACCGATGCTGGTGAGGGATTGAGCGAACTAAAATTTAAATATCCGGACACACACGTAGATGCTTATATGGAACGGTTTCGGGACGCGGGTTCGATTCCCGCCGTCTCCAATTTTCGACAGGACGATGCCTCCTCCTTTTCGGCATCTTGGGTTTTCTTCTTCTTGCCGTTAGAGGTTAAGGATTCCGACAGTTTTAGTTTCTTGACGGCAGAAGGAAGATTGAGATGAAGATTTACGTTGGTAACCTCGCTTACCGTACTACAGATGACGAAATCCGTCAGGAATTTGAGAAGTATGGTTCTGTCAACCAGGTCGATATAATCACCGACCGTGAGACGGGACGCTCGAAAGGATTTGGTTTCGTCGAAATGTTGGACAATGATGAAGCGACTGCTGCAATTGAAGCCCTTAACGGTTTCAATATTGGCGAAAGAACCCTGAGAGTGAACGAAGCACGCCCCAAAGCACCTAGAACTGGCGGTTATGGCGGAGGCGGAAGATCACGCGGTGATCGTGAACGACGATATTAGTCGTTTCTTTTGTGTATCGGTTGTATACTAAACGCACTTTAGGATTCGCTGATTTGCTAAAGTAACTTTATGCTTAAGCCGTTTTTAAATTTCCGAAGCTGAACACGTAAGCGTAACAACGCAAAGCGATTGTTCGAGGGCGAAGCCTATTCACCCACACCGGCTTCGGTATAAAAAAATAAGCTGGTGAAGGTTGCCGAAGTTCGGAGTGCGAATAGTTTAAGTTGAGACTTGCGGAACGGACAGCAGCAAGGCTAACACATTTTTGGAATTTTGTTGAGTTATACAAAACGCACCTTAAAATTCGACGATTAAAATACACAAAAGCCTGCTTTACAATAGTTAAGCAGGCAAGGATTGACGAAATTTACCGTGTGAGCAATTTAATAAGCATATTCTGAGTTGTGGGAGGTTCGAACGTTGTTCGTTCCTCTTTTTTTGTGCAAGTTTCTGATATTATGCTCAAGTTGCTCTGACTAAATTTCTAAAACCCGAACACACAATCACAAAAACACAAAGCAATCATTCAACAACGAAATCCCATTGCACATATCAATTTCGGTGTGAGAATTTTGTTGAATTTCGCCGGAGTCTCTTGCAAACGCAATGTTTTTTGCTGCGATAAAACACTCGCGAATTTTCGCTTGAACATAATTACCAAAATTTAACTAAACTTTTGCAAAATCCCATCAGCTCTCTTAAAATAAGCGTTCAAACGCATGTTCAATTGGCATAAAAAAGTTAGTCGTTTATTTTGCCAAGCCGAGGCGGGTGAGCAAGGC
>JAIRWK010000432.1 GCA_031268995.1 Planctomycetaceae bacterium | reverse complement strand
CGTAACTATTCAGTAGTATAAAACCGTTATTTGTACAGGAGTTACAATTTGTCAAAATTAAGTGATTTATGTCAATAAATATAGGTGCAAAAACCTAAGCTGCTAATATTTAAGCAATTATGGATTTGATCGTTAAATTTACAACAAATCGGTAATAGGATTTAACTCCTTTAGTATAAATCTTTTTAGGCTACTGAATAGTTACAGAATATTTTAAAAACTTCGTGCGGCTTCGTTGCCTTTGTGGTGAAAAAATATCGTTAGAAAAAATACCGAGTGATCGGCATTCGGGAAAATGTATACCGTAGCCGGTAAGGCGATAGGCTTCGCCCCTGAACAACCGCTTCACGTTGTTGCGTTTGCGTGTCCAGCTTCAGGAATTTTAAAACAGCCTGAGTATAACACAAAGAGTAACTATTCAGTAGCCTAAAAAGATTTATACTAAATGAGTTAAATCCTATTACCGATTTGTTGTAAATTTAACGATCAAATCCATAATTGCTTAAATATTAGCAGCTTAGGTTTTTGTACCTATATTTACTGACATAAATCACTTAATTTTGACAAATTGTAACTCCTGTACAAATAACGGTTTTATACTACTGAATAGTTACAATATTCTTTTTCGCCTTCCTCGCCTTTGCGGTGCTTACCTTTCGTGGATGTGTAATGTGAGAGAGTGAGAGATTTATTTTTCGATTGCAAAGCGTATTGGGATTTTTATGATTGATGATTCGGGTAAGCCAGTTTCAAGTATTACTAACGCGGCTTTGTTCTCGTCCGATGTTACGAAATTGCTTTGCGGAGCGTTGGGTGGAATTTCAATCGTAAGAGTAAAAAAACGTCGAACCGTAGTTTCCACACTGCCTTTGTTGACATTTGCTTTTAACCATTGCGGGCGGATTTCTTTGATTTTAATGTCTGCATTTTGTATGCTTGCGCCGGTAATTTGAATTGAAATATCCCTCACAACACGCTCTCCCGACCTTATTGTGTCAATCGATACTATGCCCGTTGCCCGATCAAATCCTTGACCCGCAATCGTAATGCCGCCGCCGAAAACTTGACCACGCGCAAAAATCTCAATCGACGGCTCACTGCTGTAACTTGTCTTTATGTTAAACCGCTCTTGAAAAGCACCAATCGGCAGACCGGGTAACACCGTCAATGTTCCCTCATAAACAGAAACCGCATGTTTGAACAACGAATTACTCTTGTCCTCCTCACTCAATTCTGTCGGCGCAAATTTCAATTCAAAATGATCCTTGTCCGGCCAGATCGGCGGCTCAAGTTTGAGCGGCGATTTTTCAAACCCATAAACTCGCACTTTAGCCGATTGCTTCTCCGTTGCAAATACACTCGGCAAAAGCACAACAGACGAACTAACAACTATCGGCGACGTAAATATTCCGCGAATAGACAAAGGTATCTCCGGCGTTTGCGGATCATTCGTAACAATAATTCCGCCTTGCTCATAACGTCCCGTTGTTGCCCGCTCCGCATCGTAACGCACCGTTGCAATCGCAGATTCGCCCGCCGCAAGACGTTGGCGGTTAAGGTCAATACCAGTACAAGTACACGTCGTCCGATCAACACGTAACGTCAATGTTCCCGTACCAACATTTTTGATCACAAAATCATGCGTGCCTTTTTCCTTGACATCCTTAATCCCAAAATCATAAACGCTGCTCTCAATATAAACTTTAGCATTCGCATCCGTAACTATCTTTTCAACAGGTGGATTTTTAATCGGATTGGTTTTGCTAAATTCCAAACCGTAATCCCGCGAACCAACCCCAAATATCGATACCACACAACAAAAACCCAACAAAACTCCAATCAGTACCGAAATCAAAAACATCAAAATTGTTGTACGCATTTTTTTTTGTTACAATAAATGGTTGTTAAAATTTATTATTTTATTTGTAGGCTATACCGTAGCCGGTAAGGCGATAGGCTTCGCCCTTGAACAACCGCTTCACGTTGTTACGCTTGCGTATCCAGCTTCGGGAATTCAAAACAGCTTGGGTATAAAGGACAAAAAGGGACAGCAAGGACACAAAGGACGCGAACGCAAACTGCTTGCAGAGCGAAAGAGATTTACGAGTAATCGTGAATATCTTTCGCATAAAATTACTCTTCATTTTGAACGATTTTCAATTATTTGAAAGTGTATCTGTTTACGATATTTTCGAATAATTCTTGTCTTCCGGATCGATTTGGTTCAGAATCGCCTTTTTTGAGCATGTAGTTTTCAAGCGATTTGAAATCGTGTTTTCCATTTTCAATTTCGGCACCAATTCCGCTGTCCCAAGACGCATAACGTTCTTTTACCATTTGTGCAATTTCTCCGCTTTTACGTATTTCCGCCGCGATTTTTAAACCCAACGCGAATGCGTCCATGCCGCCAATATGCGAATAAAATAAATCAATCGGCTCAAAACTTTCACGCCTGACTTTGGCATCGAAATTCAAACCGCCCGTCGTAAAACCGCCGTAATCCAAAATAACCAACATCATCTTGGTCGTCTCATAAACATTGGTAGGAAATTGATCCGTGTCCCAACCCAACAACATGTCGCCCGTATTCGCATCGACCGATCCCAAAAAACCTTGACTTGCGGCGTATATCAATTCGTGTTCGACCGAATGACCCGCCAATGTCGCGTGGTTTGTTTCGATGTTCATTTTGACGTGTTTCTCCAAACCATAAGCACGGAGAAAATTGATACATGCTGCCGAATCGAAATCATATTGATGTTTTGTCGGTTCTTTTGGTTTTGGTTCAAAGTAAAATTGTCCTTTGAAACCGATTTCTTTCGCGTAGTCAACAGCCATGTGCATAAACTTCGCAAGATGGTCAAGCTCGCGTCTCATATTTGTATTCCAAATACATTGGTATCCTTCGCGACCGCCCCAAAACGTGTAGCCGTCACCGCCAAGCTCTTTCGTTATTTCGAGAGCTTTTTTGACTTGCGCGGCGGCGAAAGCAAATACGTCGGCGTTGCAACTTGTCGCCGCACCGTGCATAAATCGCGGGTTGCCAAATAAATTCGCGGTACCCCAAAGCAACCTCACTCCGGTTCGCGTTTGCTCTTCCTTGAATACCTTGACAACTTCATCAAGATTTTTATTACTCTCTGATAAATTTTTGCCTTCGGGCGCAATATCGCGATCATGAAAAGCATAAAAAGGAATTTGCGTTTTTTCAAGAAATTCAAAAAATACCTTGACACGTTTCAAAGCATTGTCAAGATTATCTACGCCTTCCCAAGGGCGATACATTGTGCCGGCTCCGAATGGGTCAGAACCTGTCGCCCGCATCGTGTGCCAGTACGCGGCACTAAAACGCAAAATATCTTTCATCGGTTTCCCCTCAACTTTTTCGTCGGGGTTATAGTACCGAAACGCCAAAGGGTTTTTAGATTCGACACCTTCGTATTGAACTGTTTTTTTAACTTCGGGAAATGCAACCATTTGTTTCTCCAAAAATTTTTTAATAGGGTTAAATTGCTACGCCACAACCTACGCAGGCTGCAGGCTTTGCTCTCAAACAACCGCTTCACGACGCTACATTTGCGCGTCCACTTGCGGAAACTTCAAAATATATTACTCAATAGCATCTAATTGTCAACCGTACCATCAATACGCAGAAGCCAACCGCACATACCGGCTCCGATATAAAGTCGGTCAACATAAGGCAGGCAATATTTCGCCGAAAGGTTTTCACCCACTATTGCGTGATCGCGGGTAAAAACCTTCGGCGAAAGAATCGTCTATAGATTTTATACCTGAGCTGGTATGGACGATAGGTTTCGCCCTTGAACAACCGCTTCGCGACGTTACGCTTGCGTGTCCAGCTCCATGAATTTTAAAACAGCTTGAGTATATTTCCAGCAAGACTTTACACTTACTTGTCAGTACCTCCATTGGATTTTCTAAGTTTTCCGCCAATACGAGTTTTGATCTCCGGTCCAACTTCGACCGTTTGTTTATTTTTACCGCTTTTTATTTCGATTTCAAGCGGCGTTAATTCCATTGTGCCAAATTTCGGATCAACCGTATTAACGCGGTAGTAAAAATTGTTGTCAACGTTTTCAATGTCTTCTTTAACAACAATGATTTTGTATTTACCGGCTGGAACGCCGGAATAATTTGCGTTGGTTCGCAAATCAATAACGCCGTTTGTTTCTGTCAGACCGGTTGTTGACCAGTCTTTTTTCTGCGATTCGACGGGATAGAGTTTGACCTCTGCCATTGCAAACGGTTGTCCGTCCCGTGTCACGATAATTTGGCATGGATGTAATGCCAGCATCCCGTCGGGCATATTCTGCCGACCACAACCGACAAATATCAATAAAGCACATAGTAAAATGATATGTTTTGTCATAACTAAACCTTTCACAAAAAAAGAAAAAATAATTTGTAACTATTCAGCTGTTATACCGGAGTCAGTATGGGCGGTAGGCTTCGCCCATGAACAACCGCTTCGCGATGCTACGCTTCCGTAATCAGCTTCGGAAAATTTAAAACAGCCTGAGTATCCATTCTTTTACGGTTTCGTAACAGCTTCGTCTCCGTTGATGGAACCAAGCGCGCCCCAAACTCCGTAAGGAGAACGTCCTTGAATGTAATTGATGCCATTTTCTCTACCCCCCCCCTCCCATACAACTAATCGATCTGGTGTAAGGTGTAAATGAACCGCTTGGGTTTTCATGATGATAACTTCCGCCATATCTTGCACCGTCTGTGATGAAATTAATCGTATCGGAAATGAAATGCACCGAACCGTCGCCGAATCCGACATTCACGCCACCGGTATGGAATGAATTGGCAGAACTGACACCGCCTTGGTTATGAGTACTGTCCCAAACAGTGACGCTGTTTGGAGGTAACACCGTATTAAAACGACTGGAGGAACACGCAGTGAAACCGAGAATAAAATATTCATCGACTGAACTAATACCTGGGAAAAAGCAATTGATCGGTATTGATGTCGATGAACTTACACCTACACCACCGTCTATCATTAGCGGGCTGCCGTCCGGTATAGCTTGGAGTTGTAATGTACGCTCAACAGTATCCGTACCGTTTCTGAATCCGCCGTTAGCGAATCCAAGAATTCTGTATTTTCCTTTCCCTTTTGTTCCTGCGGTTGTAATCACTTTTTCGCTAATGAAAACCGTATTGCTTAAACCGTCGGAAATAGCCGCGAAACTTTTAGCAACATTAGCAATCCGTATAGGATTCGGCGATTGTGCGAAAGGAGAACGTTTGTCAGGTTCAAAAGTGCTACTTGGAACAGCTAGATCGTTTGTCACAAATTCCAAGGAACCTCCTGCCGTTTGATTTAATCGTGGAATATCGCTGTCGGAACAGACATAATTTGACAAAGTAAGTTGTCCGGCTGGACGGCGTGCGGGATCGGAAGCATTGGGAGTTGCCCAAGACAGCACCTCTCTTACGCCGCCGCCGGTCGCTTCGGAAGGGCAAATGAATACACTAATTTTCCCAACCCATTCTGCCCATTGCGACCAGCAATTATGATTGAACGGAACCGGACCTTCCGCCCATAAATCCCAACGTGCTTGCTGTTCCATGTAGGGTCAAAGGTGAACAAGCGGAGTTGCTGAATTGCCGGTGTTCCGATATTTTGCTCCATTGGGAGCGTTATCGGTGGTTGCTGTAGCGGTACCGCTTGTTTGACCATCGCCGCCAAACACGGGGAGATAGCCGTTTGAATTTTCAAAATTGTGCATTGCCAGCACAATTTGTTTCTGTTTACTACTACAATGCATTCTTCTTGCTGCTTCGCGTGCAGTTTGAACAGCGGGCAAAAGTAACGCAATTAACATGCCGATAATCGCAATCACTACAAGAAGTTCGACAAGTGTAAAGCCGAACGGTGAAGAACGAATGAATTTGAAGAAGTTTGTAGAGTAACGTTTGGAAAGCGAACTCTTTCCGTTGTTCCCTCTTAGCTCTTTACTCCATCTAGCCCCCCCCCCCCCCTCATTGCGCATTTTAACATTTTGCAATTTGGCGAGTTTTTCACTGAGTCTTTCGAAAAGTTTTTCGTGAATTCTTTCATATTTCTACTCCTTAATTTTGTAAGGTTTCATTGACGTAATCATACAACGCCGCCGCAACAACACGACAAAAAATCGTCGCACAATCAAAAGCCACGGTTTACAGTATACATACAAGCACGTTAAATGTCAATCAGATTTTCCTAGGTAGTGTTGACGCTAATTTTTAGATAGACGGCGATGTTTGCGATTGCGATAAAAGCGTTATAGGTATCATCAAGTTTGTCGTATCGGGTGAACACTCGGCGGAACTCCTTG
>JAIRWK010000394.1 GCA_031268995.1 Planctomycetaceae bacterium | reverse complement strand
CTAAGCTGCTAATATTTAAGCAATTATGGATTTGATCGTTAAATTTACAACAAATCGGTAATAGGATTTAACTCCTTTAGTATAAATCTTTTTAGGCTACTGAATAGTTACAAAGGAACTAAATTTGTCGCAATCGCTTCACCAAATTTTACAGATTTTAAGCCTGCTGCAATTTGAAAAAACGCCTATATTTCAAGCACTAAACCAAAAAAATTACAAAAACGATAAAACCACAAATCATAACCAACCAACCAACATTATTCGACTTATAACGGGATACTAGTGACACTGTAATAATAAATTCAATGGGGGACTTTGTTCAAGCTACGGAAAATAACTCACGTTATTTTAAATTTCCCGAAGCTGAACACGCAAGTATAACAACATGAGGCGGTCGTTAATGGGATAAGCCTATTGCTTAATCGTTGTACCGATCATTCTTTAGAATTTTTTTATTCGCAAACGATTTTCATCATCCAGCGATTTATTTCTTGTAAGATTTGTTTGGGCAATTTTGTGTTTGAGTTATTTTGTTCGGGTTGGTATTCACGCACGGTTAATTTGAAGCCGCCGGAATAGAATAGTTCAAGCATGTTTGTCATGGAATCCGATGAAATTTTGCCCGATTGATCCACGCCAATAAATACCGGCAGATTTCTTGCCGTGTTCCAATGACAAAACGAGCAAGCATTGTCCGGCATCGTCGCGTCAAAAGCCGCAACTCCTGCAAAATATTTTGGATACGACAACGCCAAATACATCGCCATCGTACCGCCGCTACCGTTGCCAACTATAAAAATCCGATTTGACGCAATATTGCAACTCTTTTGTGCCGCCGAGATTGAATCAAAAATACTCCGTTCCGCCTCAAGCATTCCGTCATTGTCAAGAAACCAATCGTAAGACGTTTTATTGCGGTTAGTCTGTTTTAATAAAGAGGTTATAGTGAAATCGTCCCAATCAGTTGTCGCATCGAATTTTGAGTCGATGTTATCCGGTTGTGCAACAGTTTTCCCTCGCGGCGCAACCGCAACATAATTTTGCAAACTGATTTGCGGCATTATTTGCAACAACTGACGCTCATCACAATTAGAATCGTGCAACCACACAAAAAGCGGATAAGAATAACCAGCTTCGTAATGAACCGGTGCGACCAAAATATGGTGTGGAATAGAGCTTGCGTCGGGGGGAGTTTTTGCGTCCGATGGTTTGGCTTTTACTCCGAAATCGAGTTCAATACAGAGTTTTTGCCCAACGGATCCGCTTGCGCCCAAACTGCTATTAAGTACCAGCGTGTCTGTTTTACCAATCGCCTGTACATCAAAATCGGTTGATTTTAACATAGTTTATTTTTGCATTGAGTGGAAAATTGCGGTAATACACAGCAACTTAAAGCTATAAACCTTTATAAAGTAAAGTACGTTTCTTTGGTGATAGGCACATTGCGGAGAACTATAGCCGATTTTGTGCCTCCATGTCAATACGAATTTTTTCACTGACAAATAAAATTTATCGTTGCCGTAAACAAAAAATTGGCAAACAATCCTTGCAACTCTCTATTTAACAATATGATAAATTATTTTTTGCCGAAAAGTAAAAACACAGAAGAACGAAAAAAATTTGAAAGAACTTGTATTCACCGCTATTGTACTGTATTTATTCAAATTGTGTATCTTTCGCGAATTTCTAATACGAACTATTTTAGTTATTTTGACACAAAAAGCAATCACAACGCTTTAGATCGTAATGATCAGTAAAACGACTAAATAGATTCCAGAAATTGCGATAAACTCAACGCAAAACGTTGAGTAATCGCGGAAAAGGGACAGGATGAAACTTGCTGTTCACGTTAAGATTTTGTCGAGACGGTTTTTTTCTGTAAAATTGATTCGCGTTCCCTGAGGGCAATAATCAACGCATCGCGGGCAAGTTCGCTTCCCAATATTTGCGAGATGAGTTGTTTTTTGAGCGAATTCGTTACTTCGCGTAATTCACTGGCAAAAATACCAACTTCATCCATTTCGGGTATATTCGCCTTCTCAACCTTGCCGTCCGCCGTTAAAATTGTGGGGGGTGCATCGTTCAACACCAATGTCGCTTGCTCAAAGTGTACTTCGTAGCGAGCCATGAAAGGTCGTCCTTGTTGTTGAATTACGCCGCTTGTCGAGGTTACGACGAGGTTGTCGTTTTGGTAGATAAATTGCGTGTTGAAGTATTCCGGCACGTCGTTTCGCAACCTGCCGACACTTTGTACCGCGTCGGGCAAACCAAAAAGAAGCCGTATAAAATGAGCATCATGAATATGAAGATCAAGAAGCGGTCCTCCAATCGTTTTCATATCGTAAAAATTTTTGAGCCAAACCGGTTCAGAAATCACACGATCAAAATGACCACCCAATAATCGCCCAAAACGACCGGATTGCAAAGAATCATAAACAAACCGATACGCAGGAAAAAACGGCAATACTTGGGCAACCATGAAAGATTTGTTTTTGTTTTTCGCCGTTTCTACCATCTGCTCGGCATCTTCAATCGTAAGCGCAATTGGTTTCTCGCAAACGACATGTTTGCCTGCATTCAACGCCTCGACCGCCGTCGCCGAATGCGCTCCCGGCGGAAGACAAATATCAACCAAATCAACTTCCGCATCTTCAAACAGATTAACCGATTCCGCATACGTAGAAACACCGGTCAAATCCATCATTGTACCGCTTGGTCCGAAATTACCTTTAATCGAACGCCAATCGCCGCGCCGACGCTCTTCACTAACCTCACATATCGCAACAACTTTCACACCTTCGATTTGCTGGTATGCCAGATAGTGCATCATCCCCATAAAACCAAGACCATGTATCCCAACCCGTAACATTTTTAAAAACCTCCGTTTATTAAAACCAAAAGTATACTAAAGTTGTTTTAAAATTCCCGAATCCGATTACGTAAGCGTAGCACCACAAAGCGGTTGTTCAGGGAAGAACCCCATAGGTATTAAGTTAAGGGTTTAAGTCATTTGCAATCCAATAGTTATTATTTGTTTGCGATATTCGTTTTCATTCATGTTACCAACGAAATTGCCCCAACTTTGTCCGTGATTTGTTATGGATTCGCCCTATTTTGCTCTAAATATTTTCCGATAAACTTGCAAATAGCCACACATCAACTGACGTTTTGTTGAAACAACTACTTGAAAACTAAAAACTTAAACCCTTAACTTAGTACCTATGCCCTACCGCCTTACTGGTTACGGTATAAATCATTGCAAAATATAGGGTGAAATATCCATTTTTTCGTCTTCTATTTGTGGCGGTCCTGTCAATACTTTGATTCCTGTCTCTGTTACAGCCAACGTATGTTCAAAATGCGCACTTGGTCTTCGATCACACGTTATTATCGTCCAGTGATCGTTCAATACACGGACTTGTTTCGTGCCTGCATTTACCATCGGTTCAACCGCAATAACTAAACCGGGTCTGATCTCAAAATCGCCGCCGCTTCTGATAGTGTCTTTGCAATAAAAATTCGGCACTTGCGGCAATTCGTGCATTTTTCTACCAATTCCATGTCCTACCAAAGTTTCAACTACAGAAAAGCCGTTTTTATGAGCAAAAGCTGCCATTTTGACCCCGATTTCGTGCCACATTTTGCATTTTGGCATTTCGTCGATAGCAATTTGCAGCACTTGTTCTGTAACGTTGAGCAAACGCCGTTTAACGTCAGAAATTTCGCCTGCGGGGATAGTTACCGCCGAATCCCCGCACCATCCATTTATTTTGCAACCGGTATCAACACTAACAATATCGCCTTCGCTAATCTTACGTTTGCCCGGAATACCGTGAACAACCTCTTCGTTTACACTTATACAATTCACCGCCGGAAACGGCACCGGTCCCGGAACGCCTTTGAAAAGAGGAATTGCTCCGACATCTTCGTAGAATTTTGCGATTGAAAATTCCACTTCTCCCGTCGTAACTCCCACTCTAACATTCAAACGGGCAATTTGAAGCGCATGCCAAACACACAAGCCCGCCACTCGCATACTCTTAATCTCTTCAGCGGACTTATACGTCAACACAACTCTCTCCCCCTTCTCTCTACGATTCGTATAGCATACTCAAGTTATACCGGTTTACTGCACTACCGGCTTCGGTATATATCCTTTTTGAGTGGATGTTTAGATAAATTTGTCCAAAGTTTTCTTAATCCGTTCAAAAATTGTAATCACATCGCCTTGACCGTCGATTGTTTTCAGCAACGATTGTTTGTCGTAATGTTTCAGCAGTGGTTCTGTTTGTTTGGCGTAATCGGATAACCTATTGCGGATTACGTCGTTTTTGTCGTCCGCTCGCCCGCGTACGGACAACCTGCGGTAAAGCTCCTGATCCGGCACACGCAACTCAATTACCACATCAAGCGGAGTCCCATTACTCTGCAACATTTCGTCAAGCGCAGAAACTTGCGGAAGATTTCGCGGAAAACCATCAAGCAAGAACCCATTTTGACAATCCGGCGAAACCAATCTCTCCGAAATAATGTCTATTATCACATTATCAGGAACAAATTGACCACTCAACATGTATTTTTCCGCAAGCAAACCAAAATCAGACTTCGCTTCCACCGCCACACGCAATATATCGCCCGTTGAAAGATGCGCCAACCTGTAACTGTCAACTATCCTTCCCGCCTGCGTTCCCTTACCCGCGCCGGGCGGTCCTATTAGTATTATTCTCATAGTTCCAAAATTATCGATCTTAAAAGATTATGTGGCTAGTAAGTTACGGCAGAGACAAAGGGGACACAAGGGACAACGGGGACGAAATTTGGGTAGCTCCTAACGGCGTTTTAGAACTTAACTTATTGTAAAAATTGCCTAACTACGGTTGGCGGTCAAAGATTCGATTAAGGATAATTTTACGTTGTCCCTAATGTCCTTCATGTCCCCATTCGCCATTAACTAACTCTTCCAAAACCATAAAACCATTACCAGAACACTATTTACTCTTTTCAAGCAACCCCTTATAATTTCGCATCACCAAATGACTGTCAATTTTATCCACAAGGTCAATGATCACACTAACCACAATAAGCAAACTTGTACCGCCGAAAAAGTTAGCGAGCATGTAATTGTCCGGAATTAACAATGTTGAAATAATATTGGGCAAAACAGCAATCACTGCAATAAACGACGCTCCGACATAAGTAATATATTTCATTACCTTTTCAAGATATGCCGCAGTTGCGTTACCGGGTCTGCGACCTTGAATGAACGAGCCATGATTTTTGAGGTTTTCCGCAATATCTTTCGGGTTAAATGTTACCGCTGTCCAGAAATAACAGAAAAAGTAAATCAACGCAACAAATATGAGTATATAGGTATATGTCTGGCGTTGGAAGATATTACTAAGTGTTTGAACAATTCCCGAATGGCTAATTTGGTCAAAATAACTCAAAGCGACCTGCGGGAAAAGCAACAAACTGCTTGCAAATATAATCGGCATCACACCAGCCTGATTGACTTTGAGCGGCAAGTATTGGCGACCGCCGCCGAAGGTTTGGCGCCCGCGAACATGCTTTTGGCTTTGAGTTGGAATACGGCGTTGTCCTTTGGTAATGTAAATTACACCGACGACTACGGCTACAAACAATACCGCCAACAAAAGCAATTTATCCACGCCAAGCTGTTGTGTACCTGAACTGAACCCCAAAACCGCTCTCTCACTCAATTTCGTAAGAGCACCGGGCAAATTAGCGATAATACCAGCCATAATAAGCAAACTTATTCCATTGCCGATTCCGTATTCGTCAATTTGCTCGCCAAGCCACATCAGGAACGCTGTACCGGCAGTCATCACGAGAACCGCAGTAAATATCCATCCTAAGGGAAGTGTTTTATCTTGATACAGCAGGGCATCATTGTAAACTCCGCCGACAACGCCGGTAACGCTTTCATTGCCCAACGCGAGAACGTAGAAAAGACTTTGGAACAAACAGATCAAAATAGTCGCGTATCGTGTCCATTCATTTATTTTTCTGCGTCCGCTTTCGCCTTCTTTTTGCAGAGCTTTTAGTTTGTCAAAAACTGTTGCCAGAAGCTGGAAAATAATTGATGCGGAGATGTAAGGCATAATACCCAACCCAAATATAGTTAGAGTCTCGAATTGCGTTCCGGTGAAAACAGCAACTTGCGACATAACCTCAGCAACTTTGTCGTTTCTGTGCCACATTTGCTGCATTTTACCGACATCAACAATTGGAAGCGGAATCCACGACCCAACACGGTAAACAGCCAAAAGCATAAGCGTCAAAATTATCTTCTGACGCAACTCTTTTATTGAAAATATTACGCGGATTTTCTGGAACATATACTTAGCCGTTTTATAATTTCTGAAGCTGGACACGGCAAGCCCAACAACGCAGAGTGCTTACGCAGAGACGAAACTTGATCTTCACATCCGTTTCGATATAAATCCAACCCCTCACGTATTCACTACTTTTAATTTTAGATTTAGACTCGACTATCAATACTTAACATTGCACACACCATGAACTTCAGCAACTCAAAAAAAGCATAAAAAACCTTCCCCGACCAACAAACAGGCACAATTGCCGAAATTCCGAAATTTAGGCAGTTTATACTCAAGCTGTTTTAAAACTCCTGAAGCTGGACATGTAAACGCAACAACGTGAAGCAGTTGTTCAGGGGCGAAGCCTATCGCCTTACCAGCTACGGTATAACTTTCCGAAGCCAGACTCGGCAAAACCAACAACACAAGGCGTTTTCTTCAAGGACAAAGTCAGCCATTCATACTAGCTCCGGTGCAAAGTTATCGTTTTGCTGACTTTGCCTGTATTATGCTTTTCTTTCTGAAGCCCATTTTGTTTTTCACTACAGGTTTTTTCTCGGGCAAAACCGTTATTGCACCGCCAGCGTGTTCGATTTTTTCTTTGGCGGATTTAGAAAAAGCGTGTGCTATAACATTCAATTTCACCGACACTTCACCACTGCCGAGTATTTTGATTTTGTCAAAAGTCTTTTTGATAATCTTTTTCTCAGTCAATTTAGCTGGATCAACCGTATCACCCTCTACAAAGCTCAACCCTAAATCGCCGACATTCACCGCAACAACTTTGTCTGCAAATGATTTATTGTTAAATCCGCGTTTTGGGATTCGGCGAACCAAAGGCATTTGACCGCCTTCAAATATTGGGCTCACAGACGAACCGGAACGTGAACCTTGACCTTTATGTCCGCGCTGGCTTGTTTTACCGCGTCCCGAACCTATTCCGCGACCAACTCGCCGACGTTTACGGGATCGTTCAGCTCTATGGTTGATATCACTTATACTCGTCATTATAGGGAAACTCCTCGTAATCTCTCGATTTCCGTTTTGGTTTTAAGGTTCAATAAGGCATCAATTGTCGCCTTGACTACATTAGTTGGGTTTGAAGTGCCGTAGCTTTTTGTCAAAATATCGTGGATACCGCACGCTTCGCAAACTGCACGAACCGCAGCACCTGCAATTACGCCGGTACCGGGACTTGCCGGAACCAGAATGACACGCGCTGCACCGAAATGTCCTACTACGTTATGCGGTATTGTTGTTCCGTCGAGTTGGACTTCTTTCAACTTACGCGAGCCGTCTTTGACTGCTTTTTCTACTGCCGGCGGCACCTCATTTGCCTTACCGTAGCCCCACGCTATCCGACCCTTCCCGTCGCCAACAACCACCAACGCCGCAAAACTAAAACGACGACCGCCCTTAACAACTGCGGCACATCTCTTAACTTTGACGACCTTATCAGTCAACCCAATCTGTGTTGTTTCGTTTGCCATAATTTTATAATACGTAATTGTTTATTGTTCAATCTATTTATTACACTCAAGCTAATTTAAAATCCCTGAAGCTACGGTAAACCTGCAACGCAGAGCTTAACAACGCGAAGCGACTGTTTAATGGCGAAGCCTACCATTCACACCGGCTTCGGTATAACCGTTACTCGATTACCCGCCTAAAATAATCATATATCAAAGTCAGTACAGGTGTCAGGTTTCGCAATTGAAAGGGCACTTATTTCTTTTTCGCGCCGGATTTTCCAGACGCTGGTTTAGCTGGACTTTTATTTTCTTTAGTCTTACTTTTACCACCGTCGCCGCTTTGGGCTTTTGCGCTTTTACTTTTACCGCCTTCTTTTGGAGCTTTTTCTTCACCAGCAGCACCAATATCAAGCCCCGCACGCCTAGCAGCATCCGCCAATGCCTTGACCCGACCATGATATTTAAAACCATGACGATCAAACGCAACTCGGCTTATTCCGGCTTGCAGTGATTTTTTCGCGATCAGCTCGCCAACTTTTTCGGCGGCACTACAATTACCGCCATTGGTAACCTCACCGCGAACATCTTTGTCCTGCGTACTGGATGCAACAAGCGTTTTCTCCAAACTATCATCAATAATTTGGGCGTAAATGTTGGTGTTGCTGCGGAATATACAAAGGCGCGGTCTGGTCGAAAAACGTTTAACCGCATTCGAAACCCTAAACGCTCTGTTTTTCCGTTGTCTGTTTAATTTTCTAAATTTTTTCACTTGGATACCACTTTAATATCTTACAAACCTTGCTTTAACGATTCGAGTCAATAAAACCGATATACGGGCAACAACCCTTGTTTCGCTGTAAACGCCTGTGTCATAATACACAAAATACGTTTGGGATTTTTGTTATTTCTTGGCGGCTGCTTTTGATTCTTTACGTCGTATTACTTCGCCGTCATATTTTATGCCTTTGCCCAAATATGGTTCGGCTTTTCTTATACTTCTTACTTCGGCGGCGAATTGACCTACGAGTTGTTTATCAATTCCTTTTATGCTTACGTGAGTTTGGTCTGTGCATTTTACATCCAAACCGGCGGGTACTTTTTTATGAACTTCATGGGCAAAACCAGCACGAACTTGAAGCACGCTGCCAGCTAACGCGAACAAATAACCAGTGCCGAATATCTCCAATTTCTTTTCATAACCGGTAGTAACGCCTGTAACCATGTTTTGAAACAAAGCTCTGTAAAGCCCGTGCATTGCGGCAGCCGCACGCGACGAGTTTGCTCGCTCGACCGTAACAACACTCGCAACACCGTCAAATTTCACCTCGACATTCGGGCTAAATTCCTGACTCAACTTACCCAACGGTCCCTCGACAGTCAACACTTGACTTTCCAAAGTAACCTTGACACCTTTAGGAACAACAACCGGTTTTTTTCCAATTCTTGACATTAGGAACAACTCCTGACTCACCGACAACACCGCCGTAATACCGAAACCAGCATGGGCGATAGGCTTCGCCCCTGAACAACCGCTTAGCGTTGTTGCGTTTACGTGTTCAGCTTCGGGAATTTTAAAACAGCTTGAGTATAGTTAAAAAAATAATTCAAACAACACGCCTTTACTACACCGCAAACCGGTATGGGCTACAGGCTTCGCCCTTTGAACAACCGCCTCACTTTGTTACGCTTGCGTGTTCAGTTTCTGGAATTTTCAGTGCAAATAATCCACGCCAACTTTACCAGACATGACAAACCACTTCGCCGCCGACATTTCTCAATTTTGCTTCGCGATCACTCAATATGCCGCGATTTGTGTTGAGTATTTGGATACCGAGACCGTTAAGTATAGGTTTGAGTTCTTTTGTTTGGGAGTAAACGCGGCATCCGGGTTTACTGATTCGTTTAATTTTGCTGATAACTTTTTCAGCGTTAGGTCCGTATTTAAGATGAATTCGGATAAGTGAAACCGGTTTAGATTCAACAATTTCCCAATCCCAAATATAACCCTCGCGCTTAAGAACATCAACAATTCCCTTTTTCTCGTTAGAAACCGGGACATCGACACACACTTTCTCAATTCTGACCGCGTTACGAATTCGGGTCAATAAATCAGCAATCGGATCTGTTAACATAGTTTATTTTAATGCAAAATTACTTTTATACTTTTTGTACGTTTGGGGTTATCTTACAACTGTTTTCATCTTAACTTTCGCCGTCTCGAAGCGAACACACGGATTATTCACTTCGCGGCGATTTTTTCACGGCTACACAAAAATCTACCCCCAATTTTACTAGTCAAAACACGGCAAACCCAATATTTATAACGGTTTCAGTGTTAGTCTAACCGCCAAAACGGCATTACCAACTCGATTTTTTGACACCGGGTATAAGTCCCTGATTCGCGAGGTTTCTAAAGCAAATTCGGCAAATCCCGAATTTACGATAAACGGCACGCGGTCTGCCGCAAAGTTGGCATCTGTTTTCCCGACGCGACGAAAATTTGGGTATTCGTTTTGCTTTGTTAATTTTTGATATACTTGCCATTTTAATTTGGATAAGTTACTTCTAAATCTACGGTTACAACACCGCCCATTTGACTGTCGGTTCGACGGTCGAACAGACGAACAATCACAACAACACAAAACGGCTATCTAAGGCTAAACCCACAACACCGAAATCATGTTGTACACTCAAGCTATTTCTAAAGTCATGGAGCTGAACACGCAAGCGCAACAACACGAAACGGTTATTTATGGGCGAAACCTATCGCTCATACTGTCCTCGGTATTATATTTTTTTGCGTTTCGGCGGTGCATCAGCTCTAAACGGCATACCGAATTCGCGGAGCATTTCACGTGATTCGTTATCGCTTGTTCCGCGAGTAACGAAGGTAATGTTCATTCCCAAACTCTTGGTGTATTTGTCGGGGTTCAATTCGGGGAAAACCAAAAATTCAGTCAAACCGAGATTATAATTCCCTTGACCGTCAAAACTTTTCGGATTTAATCCTTGAAAGTCGCGCACTCGCGGAAGTACTATCGCGATTAGCCGGTCAAGAAATTCGTACATCCTTGCGCCGCGGAGCGTTACCATGCAACCTATATTCATTCCTTCGCGTAATTTGAAGTTTGCGATTGATTTACGTGCTTTAGTTACAACTGGTTTTTGACCTGTAACTTGCGCAAGTACATCGGTTGCCTCTTCCATATACTTTTTGTCGGCAATACTACTGCCAACACCCATATTCACAACTATCTTATCCAATCGGGGCAAAGACATAACATTGCCTCGACTAAATTTCTCCTTGAGAACGGGTATAATTTCTTTTCTGTATTTATCTTGCAAACGTGGTAACATTATCTATTCTCTCCCATCGCGTTATACTAAAGCCGGTATGAGCGGCGGTTTTATACTCAAGCTATTTTGTAATTCATGAAGCTACGGTAAACCTACAACGCAGAGCGTTAGGCAAGCGTAACACCGCAAAGCGGTTGCTCAAGGGCGAAGCCCATCGCCCATAACAGCTTCGGTTAAATGTTAAAGTGCTTTTGGCGTATTTTTTGGGGGCGAAATCTGGCTGATGTCGGCTTTACATTTTTTACAGACTCGATATTTCGCTCCGCTGTCATCAAAACGCACTCCAACTCTGGTAGGGGTATCACATTTGGGGCAAATTACTTGAACATTTGATACGGATATCGGCATCTCTAATCTAAGTTGTCCTCCGCGCGGACTACGGCGGCTTTTGCGAACATGTTTTTTCACGATAGCAACGCCTTCAAGCGTAACCTTACCTGCCTTGTGATCTACTTCTGTAACTTTTGTCCTTTTACCGCGACTAGGTCCCGTAAGAACCACAACCAAATCATTTTTATTGACACGCATGACTTATACTCAAGCTACTTTAAATTCCCCAAAACCGGACACACAATCGCAACAACGTAAAGCAGTTGTTCGGGGGGGCGAAACCTACCGCCCATACCGGCTTCGGTATAAATACCTAAAAACTTACCAAATTACACTTTATTTTTTTGTTTCCAAACCACTACTCGATTTCGCTTTGCAATCAAACTACTTCACTTGCGAGGCTGATTATTTTTACAAAACCTTCTTCACCGCGTGCTTTACCCTTGCCCTTTTTCTTACGGTCTTTATCGCGTAGCTCACGGGCAACCGCGCCGAAAACACGAGTACCAACTGGATTTTTATTGTTGTCAATCAAAACCGCCGCATTGGAATCAAACCGGACATAGCTACCATCCTCTCGTCTTACCGCTTTTTTTGTTCGTACTATAACCGCTTTGACAACCGCACCTTTCTTAACATTGCTACCCGGTATTACCGACTTGACCGAACAAACGATAATGTCTCCCAATCCAGCGAATCGTCTGCGAGTACCGCCGAGTACCTTAATGCACATAAGCTCTTTGGCACCAGTGTTATCCGCAACATCCAATCTGGTCTGCATCTGAATCATAACTCAATCAACCTCAAATAATTTTAAACTGTTCAATATTTTGTCAACAATCTCCGTTGACGAATACAAATATTATGTCGAATCCTATCACGCAAATGCCAGTTGGTGAACAAGGATTTTGCGTTTTAACCGTTTTCGGCTTGGGTTTCCGCTGCTGATTTCGCGACGGCACGCAACGCGGCGACATCGATCAAATTACCTTTTGCAACTATTCGAACTAACTGCCAACGTTTAAGCCGCGACAACGGACGACTTTCAATTATTTCAACCGTATCGCCGACAACCGAAGAATTTTCTTCGTCATGTGCATAACAAACGGTACGGCGTTTTACGTATTTACCGTATTTTGGGTACTTAACAAGCCGCGACACTTCAACACGTCTGGTTTTTTGCATTTTGTCGCTCGTTACTACTCCGACAATTACTCTCTTTGGCATTTTTTATCTCAACTTATTTAAAGTATTTTATTTCAACTAAATACGACTTTCAGTTCGCGACAACTCTCGCCGTTTCAATTTTGTTTTTGTTGTTTTTGGATGTCTAGTTTTCGGAGTGATCTGATTGTAAGAATTTGGGCAATCAATTTCTTATTTTTTTTCAACTCGCTAGGTGAATCTAAACGTTCCATTCGTGCTTGCAATCGCAACCTAAACAACGAATCCTTAGCATCTTTCAACAAAACACCAAGTTGGTCTTCGGTCATTGATCTAAGCTCGGATAATTTTAAAGCATTCATTATTAACTACTCCTTAACAATGTAATTTCAAATTCAGTCTTTACAATTTGTTTTATTTCAATACTATTACGAACAACATATCCTACACTAACATCAACAGCCCACACTAAAAATCGGTTGCAAGTCACTCATAATTGAAAACACCCCCAAATCAAACTAGTACGTAATTGTACCAAAACAACAAAAATTAACAAGATACCAAGTTGACATCGTGCATAAAAAACGAAATTTTAGTCCCCCACTATAAATTATCGCATTCCCACCACTTTCCCAAAATTTTTGGCATTTTCCTCCCCAAAACTCATTACCCACACAAAATTACATTCATTCACTTTCACGAATTACTCTCTCATTCGCTAATCGTGGTGGATACTCAGTGCGATCTTCCACCCTTTCTAGCGTTCCCTTTTTTAGATCAAACCAAAGCGTGCCATCAGGAACATAAGACATTTGCGTGCCAGCTCTAAGTCCAATATCTAAACGAACTAATCCCTTTTCCACGCTTAATTTTTTTATCTCGCGAGCACCCCGCCCTATCGTAAAATTCGGATTATCAAAATAATCATAAAACCGACAACGCATACCTCTGTAAGTCAATTCATGTTTGTAGGGAAAATTGACATTAACGAATTTGTCCAGTACTTCCGACGTTTGATCTTTAATTTCTGTCATTTTCGAATTTTCTACCAATCCACGATCGAATTCTACAGCTTCAAGCGATACTGCCGCAGGGTTAAATAAAATAAGCTCGTCCTTAAAATAAATAAATTGCTCTTGCGGGCAAAAACCAATCTGACCAAACCAAACCAGTTTTTCCTTTTC
>JAIRWK010000328.1 GCA_031268995.1 Planctomycetaceae bacterium | reverse complement strand
GTGCATTTGGAACAGAATGGAACAAAGGCAACAAAGGGGAATTTCTAAGGGGAACTCCCAAAAACCTAGTTTTTGTGAACAGCAACAGTAACTATTTAGTAGTATAAAACCGTTATTTGAACAGGAGTTACAAATTGTCAAAATTAACTGATATATGTCAATAAATATAGGTACAAAAACCTAAGTTGCTAATATTTAAGCAATTATGGATTTGATCGTTAAATTTACAACAAATCGGTAATAGGATTTAACTCCTTTAGTATAAATCTTTTTAGGCTACTGAATAGTTACCAGCAACATTGAAATTTAGCGGGTGAATCTTTTCCGTAGCCCCGCTTTGACCATAGTATTAACTCATGTTACGCGGAGCCCAAATCCAGCCTTGCTCTAGTTTCCCTATTCAACCCAAACCCAACCGCTTTCGGCTATTTTTAGGGCATTTTTACACAAAAAGTCCTGTTTTGAGGTACATTTTCACCCAATTTTTACCCGGGTGCGTAACATGAGGTATTAACTATACCGAAGCTGGTATGTGTGATAGGCTTTGCCCCTGAACAGCCGCTTCACAATGTTATGTTTGCGTGTTCAGCTTCGGGAATTTTAGAATAGCTTGAGTGTAAAAGTCATTTGAGTATCTTGGGAAAATACCCATAGGTATTAAGTTAAGGAGTTAAACTCTTTATTTTCAAGTAGTTATTTCAACAAAACGTCAGAGTATGGGTGGTTATTTGCAAGTTTATTGGAAAATATTAGAGCAAAATAAGGCAAATAGGGTGAATCCATAGTAAATCACGGACAAAGTTGGGACAAATTTGTTGGTAACATGAATGAAAACGAATTTCGCAAACAAACAATAACTATTGGATTACAAATGACTTAAACCCTTAACTTAATACCTATGGGAAAATACCCGCGAATACTCGCAAATTTTTTCTTTGTTTGCAAACAATTAAACCGTTTATTACAAGGAGATAAATCAAATACACGATACACTCCTCAAAATATTTACGTTTATTCATATCTCCCCCCATTGCATCTACGGAATGGTTTGCTACACTATGCCGAAATCCTGTGCGTTGGGGGTAGCACTGCGGTTAGTTGGTTAAGTTTGACATCCCAGTGATGGGCGTGAGGGGTATTGTTATGGTAGCGGTAAGACATAGTTTTTTTCGGGGTGGCATCTACAAGACTGGTGGGGCAATTGGCGTGTCGCTAACGCGCTTTGTTTTCGCAGTCGCGTTGTTGGTTATGTTGTCGAGTAAAGTGACGAGTTTGTATTGTTTCGCGGATGATGGTTTATCGTCTGCCCCCCAGACTTCTCAGATTCCAGAACTGAGAGAGTTGGAAGTTAGCGGTCCCTACTGCGGGATTTATTCGTTGATTGCTTGTTTTCACATTTACGGGATCGAGCCAGACATCGAAATGCTTCTCACACCGGATTATGTTGGTTCGTTTCAGGGTAGTAGCGATATAGAACTAATCAAAGCGGCGGAAGCTCATGGGCTTTATGGGAAGGCGTACGGCGGTCTGACATGGCAGGAATTACAAAAAGCTAAATTTCCGATGATTCTACATTTCAGAAGTTCTCATGCTGACCAAAAATACAATCATTGGGTGGCGTATCTTGGTGCTGAAGGAGGAAAGGTACGGATTCTTGATGTTCCGCATGAACTGGTAACTATTCCGTTTGCAGAACTCATGGCGAGATGGGATGGTACGGCAATTATTATTTCGGACAAACAGATCGGAGAGCAATTTCTTACTCCGGCACGTATTCGCTATCTTTGGTTCGTTGTCTTTATATTCGGTGGCATGTTTCTGATACAACAGCTTTTCTGGGATACGAGTAATGAACCCTCTAATGCACCGACATTTACTTTACGCGTTAAAAAAGGAATATTTCAAACGGTATTTCTTCTGGGTTCGATTTTTGTTGTCGCAGTTTTGTATCACTCAACATCAGAAACTGGTTTTCTACGCAATTCAGCGGCTGTGGCGGAGGTAACGTGGCGTTATTATTCGATTGATATTCCTGAATTACGCTCGTAGAAATGCAAAAAATTGTCATAGAAAACAAAACACCCATTTTCGATGCCCGTCATCTCCGCGACTATGAATATGGAACGATCTCTGGATCAAAAACGCTTTCGATCAGCTCAAGCATTGAGGAACGGCAAAAGCAACTACTGGGGATTGGCAAAGAACAACGAATAGTTGTGTTTTGCCAAAGTTCAGGCTGTGGATACTCAGACGAAATTGCTCAATTTTTGAAATTCAACGGATATAGCAATGTTGTGATCTATCGCGGCGGTTATAGGGAGTGGGAAAAGAATAGGTTTGATGAGAAACACGCGGTAACTAAGCCGTGAATGTTAGTTTTGCCCGCAGTGGGTAAAGCGAGTTTGTTTAACAACTTCAATCGGAAGGAGTGAAAAAGATGAAAACTTTAATTGTAAATTGGAGAGTTAGTGTGTACTTTGGAAGTATCATACTTGCCGTTGTGATTGGAATGGGGCAGGTTGGAAGAACTGGTGTCAGCTTGGGAGGTGTAAAATGCGATACCACTGATACATTCATTAATTACGACAACAAGTGTGAATCAAAACCAGGACGAACATGTTCCAGACCCAGAACAACTTGTAAGGCATCGCAACCTGGAAATGACGACAAATATTGTGAAAAAGGTGAGGGTGCTCCTATATGTTCAACTGAGAATTGTGTAACGACAAATACAGACAAAACACTCAGTGAGTGTGAACCTTAAGTCGTATGACATTTCTTTCAGTGGCGACTGGGTACCGTAACAATACACTATTCAAGTTCGCTTAGTGAATTTCGGAGTTTGGTAGATTGTAGAATTGTAGGGTGCTGGTCTGTTTTGTCATGATTGTCCTGCCAGAATTGTTCTTGCGGGACAATCAACTTCTTGTTTTTGTGGATTTTAGTGTTCAAGAATGTAGATGGGAGCATCAATAAACCTAAATTGTGGAAAACAGTTTTTGTAGATGCCTGTATTTTATACCATAGCTAGTATGGGCGATAGGCTTTACCCTTGAACAGCCGCTTCGCGATGCTACGTTTGCGTAATCAGCTTCGGGAACTTTAGGATGGCTTGAGTATAGTATTGTACATGTTTTTTTGGAAAATATGATTAGCGGGGGGCGTAGTCATAAATTGTGTCGGGATTTTTTTGTTTCAATAAATGGTAATTTTCATATAATCGTTTGTGAAAATAAGCTATGGGTGTTCAAAATGCCTTTTAATGTTGGAGAATGGAGATGTTAGAATGTTCAAAAAATATAGGTTGTTCATTGTTTTTATTTTAATGACATTGATATTTAGCGGAAGGGTAAATTTTTCCATTGGTGAGGAAGAGAAAAATGAAAAACAACTCTCCGCTTTTCCTGATATGACTCCCAGCGAGCTTTTGGAGAAATACAAGAGATGGCTAGATAACTTTGTATGTTGTGAGTACAATTTCCAACATTCCTCAATCGTAAATGAAGCGTCTCAGCAAATTATGTATAGATATAACGGAATAATTCGTTTTGATTTAAATCAAAAAATGTTATTTACGTCTTGTACGTCAAGTAGTTCGCTTGATGAATATGTTTCATCTCAAACAAGTCAAGCATCAGTTAGTAAAATAACACCATTTCTGTATGTCACAACAGAAAACAGTGGGGCTGATAGCAAAACCGATAAAAACGGGTATTCAGTCTTGAATTATATTAACCCTTCGATGCCATTTGACAAGTTATTAGCCACACATGCGGAGTGCGAAGCAATCATGATTTTTGGATTTTACAATGTCGGAAGTGATTTTGTTCGAAAAAGTATTTATGATTCGTTTAAGGTAATGAAGTTACAATCTGAAAAGCAGCAGTTAGGGGCTCGTACTGTTTACAAAATTATTGGTGAATACAATAGTAGAAAATACGAATTGTGGTTGGATTCTGTATACGAATATATGCCGATAAAAATTTCTTCTTACCCTCTCACGAAATCAGGTATTACTGGTGAATTTTCGTTTGACTTTATTGTGCAAAATCAGAAAAAAATCAAAAGTGTTTTTGTTCCCAATAAGTACCAATTTGTGATGAATACTGAAATCGGTGTTGAAGATAAGGGTAGAAAAAGTATTCTTAGATCTAAAACAATATCAGAAGGTGAAGTTTCTCGTGTTGTGTTAAATCCGCAATTTAGCGACAAAGATTTCACGATTACCTTATCAATTCCTGATGGAACTCCTGCTTATACACAAGATGCTTTACAGATTGACCATGTTTGGTTTAATGGCAAAATTGTCCCGAAAACGGACGAAATAGCTTTGGCTATAGCACGTGGCAATCACAAATTTATTCCAGGACCCGACGAGCCACGATTTTGGTTTATTGCATTGGGTTTGATAATGGTATTTCTTGGCGGCGGATTAAAACTTTGGGCGATGTTCAAAAAAGTAACGAATAGAAATGGAGAGGGTAACGAAAGAATATGAGTGAACTTGTTGAAACGAAGTTATCGAAAGTTTCTACGCCTGGTGAGTTTTCGCTTCTGAAGTTGTTTGACCGTTCTGTGACGTGGATATTCGGTGTTGTTTTTTTACTTTCGGGTATTCCGCATTGGGACAATCCATATTTTTTCCTCGGTTCGGTTTATGCGTATAAGTTGGTCAGTCCGGGAATCGGTCAAATGGTGGCAATTGTTATGCCTTTGGTGCAGTTGATATTTGCCTTTTGCTTTTTGACTCGGACTTTTTTGGACGCAGCGCATTTAGGAACGCTTTTTTTGTTTCTGTGTTTTGCGATAGTGCAAAGTACTGCGTGGTTTAGGGGATTTGATATTTCATGTGGATGTTTCGGACCAAGTCATGAAACAACGATTGGTTGGCAGACCCTTTCTGTTATATATTTCTTGCTTGCTCTTTCCTTCGTGAGAAATCTGTTTGTATTCATTGGTCATCGCCCATCGACCCGATAACCATTTACTTTTTAGAAGGGTGGTACGATGACATTTGATGAGAGCAGAGTACGAATTTGCATTTTGTGTTCTTTGTTATTTATTCAGACGCTTTTTTTGATTTTATTGTCATACCAAACCTCTCTCAACCGTACAGAGGTTGGTCATGTTGGTGCGGCGGTCTATTTTAACAGAACTCTTCGTTATGATGTTTTTCATGTTAATCCGCCACTAACACGTTATATTGTCGGTTTACCGATTTTTTTAACCAAGCCGGATTATGACTGGCGGTCGTATTCGCCCCAACCGGAAGACCGCAGTGAATGGTCAATCGGATACGCCTTTATCAAGGTTAATACATCTGAGAAAATCCATTGGTGTGTTTTTCTTGCCCGATGTTCACTAATTCCTGTTATTTTACTCGGTAGTTGGTTCGGCTATAAATTTGCGCTGGAACTTTACGGTAAGAATGCTGGCTTGATTTTTCTAATGCTTTGGATATTTTCACCACTGGTTCTCGCTTGGGGGGCGACAATTTGTCCTGATGTTTGTGCGGCATCGCTGGGCATAATCGGAATCTATACATTTTGGCATTGGCTCAAAAAACCAACTTGTAAAGCTGCCATTATCGCAGGAATTTGCCTCGGAATTCTGCCTCTGGCTAAAATCACATGGGTTATCGCTTTTCCGTTATGGATGCTCATTTGGTTATTCTGGATATTGACTGTTTTCATTCCACGCAAAAAATCAGATAAAAAAATCATATTACCAGGTTGTAAACAACTTTTAGCTATTCTTTTTATTGGTCTTTACACATTGAATATGGGTTATGTTTTTGACGGTACACTACGTCCTCTGAATGAATACAAATTTATTTCACATACTTTGACTGGAACAAAATTTCAAAACAGCGATTATACACCTACTTCCCACAATCGCTTTGAAAGATCAATATTAGGTAATGTTCCCATTCCGTTGCCTGCCGAATTCGTACAAGGAATTGACACGCAAAAATTTGATTTTGAACACGGAATGGAATCGTATATTCGCGGTCAATATTCTCAACATGGCTGGTGGTATTATTATGTTTATATCATTTTGATTAAAGAGCCATTAGGAAATTTGTGTCTTGGATTACTTGCTCTGATTACAACAATTTTTATCCGAAAATATAACGCGAGTTGGCGAGATGAAATGATTATCATATTGCCGGGACTTTTGTTTTTTATTTTCGTTAGCAGTCAAACAGGTTTTTCTTTGCATCCACGATACATCGTTCCGGCATTACCGTTTGCTTACATTTGGATTGCTAAACTTGGGCAGTCGTTTTTTGACAAGCGAATTGTCTCCGTAGCCGTAACTCTTTTATTGGTTTGGATGATTGGCAGTAGTTTCTATCATTTTCCTCATTCAATGTCATATTTCAATGAACTCATCAGTGACGCAAAAAATCTCCCAAAACATTTGCTCGGTAGTAACATAGACTGGGGACAAAATTCTTATTTTCTACAAAAATGGTATCATAAACATCACGAAGCGAGACCAATTAAAATCGACTATTCCAGCGCGGAATCACTTGATCGACTGGGAATTAAAGAAAACACACGCCCGACAGGCAAACCGGAATCGGGTTGGTTTGCAATCGGAGTAAATGAACTTTACGCACAATCCAAGCAATATGAATATTTCAAACGTCTTGATCCCGTTGACATGATTGGTTGTTCAATTTACATCTACCACATCACATCAAGCGACGCAAATAGACTACGTCATGAAACGATGCCCCAAAAAGCCGAATCCGAGGTGAGCGATAGGTAAAAAATCACGAATCGCGTTACGAAGTCTGTAGCTGGTCGGTGTAATCTTTGTTAACATACTCAAGCTGTGTTTTAAAATTCCCAAAGCTGAACATGCGAGCGCAACGTAAAGCGGTTGTTCAAGGGCGAAGCCTACCGCCCATACCGGTGTCGGTGTAACATCAAAATCCTACAGTCTGTTGTCTGTAGCCTACAGCCTCTATGAGCATTGTAACGCAGATAGCGAAAACGGTTGTTACCGAACTTAATTTGTAACCGTTCACGGTTATTTTTTGGTATTATATTGAATTTACGACAGTGGTATTATTTGTGTTATGGAAGGACTTTTAGAAAAGGTCCGGTTTCTTGAGGCAGAAAATGCCGCGTTGAAAAAACTCGTTGCGGAGTTACGGGTACTTGTTGTGAAGTTACAAGCGGAGCTTGCTTTGTTGCGTAAGAACTCCGGCAACTCGTCCAATCCGCCTTCTTCCGATATTGTGAAACCTCCGAAAGGCAATTTGGGCAAGCGAAAAAAATCTCGACACAAAATTTATGCGCAAAACGGTCATCCGAAACGCAACCGAATCCGTTTTACCGAAGCTCAAATCGATACAACAATCGAACACGAACTCGCTCAATGTCCGCGTTGCAACGGCGAACTTACCAAGATCGATAAAGTAACTAAACGCAACAAAAACATATTCATAGTGACGAGAGCGGTTGGAAACAGAATGGGAAGTTGCAATTATGTTGGGTGCCTTTGATACGGGAAATTAAATATGTTACAGAAAAACCTGATAAACGGACGGCAAAATGGGGCATCAATTTATTGGACACGGTAAAAGAGATGTTTCATTTGATTCACCGCAAAGAGGAATTTTTGTTACCGAATTGATTGCGTAAGGTGTTTGCCATGCAAGAAAACATTTTACAATTATCGAAGTATTGCGGTTGGGACAACGATATTTGCAAGTTATCGAATCGATTGCGTGATTGGTCGGAGGAGTATTTTCGATTTATTGAAACGGGTATTCCTCCGACGAACAACTTAGCGGAACAAACGATACGAAGAGTGGTTTTAGTCACGCAAGGAACGCGGAGCGATTGGGGCAACCGCTTCTGGTTCATCTCAAAAACATGCTTTCAATACGGCTCCAACATCATGCAATTCCTAAAAATTGCATCAAAATCAATATTGCGCTACGAAAAATAATAAAATCATCATAGGGAAATAACCGTGAACAGTTACAGTAGGGGCATACTCTTGCGGTAGTGTGTGCAAACTGGTCTTGCGTTATATCTTTGAAATTGTTATTATATGCTCGTGGAATATGTTTATGGCGAGGGCTTTACAAATATGATTCTTGTTCAGAGGTACAACCTGTCTTCCATAATGGTTTTGGTATAAATCGCCGAACCCTATGAGCTGGGGGTGAACACAGATATTTTTATTGCCTATTATGACATTTGCGGGGGAACAAAGGGGCAAAACTAAAAATATCGACATCAAGGATTTTTTAGAGCAATTCCTAGTAACTCATGTTACGCAGAGCCCAAATCCAGCCTTGCTCTAGTTTCCCTATTCAACCCAAACCTAACCGCTTTCGGCTATTTTTAGGGCATTTTTACACAAAAAGTCCTGTTTTGAG
>JAIRWK010000282.1 GCA_031268995.1 Planctomycetaceae bacterium | reverse complement strand
TTATGTTCCAGAAAAATGATGTCCAGTTGGCATCCATCTTTTGAGCAAAGGCGAGGTAGTAATCCATCTCTCGGCCGTCAAGCATTACCTTGCGATGATATTCATTTTTGTACGGATTGTCATCACTCTTCATCCAATTAGTTAAATCCGCCTTAAAGTTTTCCGCGTCTGTTAACGGCTTTCCCCTAGCATTCATGTTAACATAAAGTTCATCGGAAAGACCAAAGCCGTCCAGCGGTAAAATATAAAATTTTAGTTTTTCTAACCTCTGATACAGTGGTTTGTTTGATGTCTTTCCATACTTCGCGTGAATACTATCCAGCATAGTAAGCATAGATTTTATTGTTGGGTCCTGATCATATGAACGATAGAACCATGATGAATCCCGAATTTCTTTTCCGGGCACATCTTTGAATGTAAGGCAAGTCATATCGCCCGTGACCAGATTCTTGCAAAACTGGCGCGAAGAAATACGTGTTTCATAGGTGAACCTTGATAATAAATACATAAGCATATCTTTTTCCATGCCTTGTAATTCCCGCGAACCGATATACCAGTACAGCAGAAACAATGTGGTTAAGCGTTGCTGCCCATCAAGCGGTACGAAGACGCCTCCGGCTGTTGAACCATAGACAAAATCCATACACAGTTCGCTTTCCCGCGCTCTGGCGTCAGAGGCAATGTCCAAGGTGGAAAAAATCACCTCAAGGAATCTATCGCGAATTGCGTATCCTTCTTTCCGCCCTTGCGCATAATCACGTTGTATCTTGGGAATTTCTATCCTGTCGATTTTTACCGTGGTATCCCCATCCCCGTAGCTGATTTCCTTTTCGAGGATTTCCTTAAAGCTATATTTATTCATTTTCCTCTCCCGTGGCGTTCACCAGCGTTATATTCAAAAAACATTCCAAAACAAAGCCTATATCGTTTTGGTATTTTTTTATATCATCATTGTTCCACCGAGTATTCAAACCCGCGCCCTCTTTGTCAAAGTACTTTAAAAAAACGTTTTTAGTACAAAGAGGAATAAATTTTCCTGCGCCGTCTTTGCGAATGATAATTCGGCGTTTGGTGGGAAAGAGCGCGTTACCGTAACCACGATTAATGTCCGCGTTAAGCAGAGTAAGATTGCCGATGCTGTTTTTTGTCGCTTCGTCATTTTCTTCACCTAATTCACCAGCAAGTTTGATAATACTATTTTTAAGATCGTCAAACCTTTGTGCGGCTTCATCATTTTGTAAGAACAAATCAATATTGTTATCAATATCCAATTTTTCCTTCAACTCTTTTTGTATATCAATACGAGCTGATTTTATCCATTCCTCCTGAGTTTTGCGATCGTTAATAGAATTTTGTGTATACGAATCAATATGCTCCACGTCCCACTTTTCAGTTTTAAATAACTTGAATGGAAATTTAATGATTATTTCCCTGTTTTCTATCGCGTCATTTAAGATGTCAGAATACTGCTTAACAATATATTCTAAATTATACAGCAACAACAATTCGTGTACCTTTTTTTTATTTTTGTCATATGTGACATCAATGTTATATTTGTAGCACGGTGTGAGATTCTTGTTTTCTTGTACGATCTCCTGCTTTTCGGCTGAAATATTGATTTGTGCTTTAATCTTAGCTCTCAGATTGTTGGTAAATTCTATTTTCCTTTTCCCATCGTAGAATCCATATACTTCACTCAGCGAAATCCCGCAAAACACAAGAAAACCGATATAATGATACCAAACAGGATTGTTGTACCATTCCTCAAATGTATGGAAACAGCCTTCAATAGCATTCCACTCTTTCTCAACTGTCTCGATATTCACATCTGTGAATTTTTCATTAAAAAAACGGAACGTTTTATAAGTGTCAGTTCCGTATTTTTCGTCAAACTTTTTCGCCTTTTCTTCGTCACGGCTAGGTTCTTTCGAACACGCGATGTTATACATAAAATCAAACACAAATTCGATACGTGCTGGTGTGTCGTTTCTGTCTTTATTCAGAAACCACCAGAAGTTCTCATCTTGTAACGCATATTCAATTCTATCCCATGTAAGCGCAATTTCCTCCTGTCGTTTTTCTGCAATAGTATCATTGCCAAAGTTCTTTTTCTGTAGGAAGAGTGCCTTAATCAGTTCCGCATTGGTAAGCGGTATTTTGCCCATATTGATACGAATAAATGTATCAATGGGATTCTCAGTATCGTCAATTTCGTACCAGATAATTTGTACCACACCTTCGTGTTCTTTGTCCTTCATCGTGTGTACCAATGTCCGCAAAATGCTTTCCCGCACACTCCGCGGTTTTTCCTGTCGCTTAAACCATCCAACAATATGTTGATACGCATGGAATATAAAGTCAAAATCAATGCCTTTTATGTCAGACTCTTGTACAGACGCAATACGGCTCAGAAATTCTTTTGTTTCGCGTCGTGTTTCGTATTCTAAAGCGAACACGGGTTTTTTGTACTCTGCTTCCAACGATTTCCCGTTTAGATGGTCTTTAACAAGATATTCAAGAATAATCCTGATAGTAGTTAGACGTTGTTGACCGTCAACGACCTCATACCAGACATCATCACCGTTATCACTTTCAAGATTGTTTTGTGATTTCACTGCGTCAGTGCATTTTCGCACCACAACCGGTTGTAAGCAATAGAATTCATCTTGAGATTTCGCAAAGGAATAAATGTCGTTTAACAGGTCTTCTACCTGCTGTTTTGTCCAACGGAATCCCCGTTGATACGAAGGGATAAAAAAATTATATCCCAAAATATCACCAATTGCTCTAGGTTTCAACATAGTTTGCCTCCAAAACATCCATTTTATGAGCATACCTTATCCTATAGTTTTTGTCTATAGGTCTATAGAAATAAAGTATTATACAAATTTTCATTGTATCCGTATAATCAATATATACTATAGAAATAACGGAGGAGAAACACAATGAAAACAAGAAAACTTGGCACTCTTGAGGTGTCAGAAATTGGTATGGGCTGTATGGGGTTATCACATGGTTATGGGGACATTCCGCAGGAAGACTATAGCATAGAGGCAATTAGGAAAGCATATAATTTTGGTTGTACATTTTTTGATACGGCAGAAGTTTATGGACCGAATTTATTACCTGAAAACCATGGTCACAATGAAAGGATTGTGGGGAAGGCGGTTAAGGAATTCAGGCAGGATGTTGTGATTGCTACTAAACTGCATTTTCTAACAGAAGAAGTAAAGCAGAATGGTATAGCGCGGACACTCCGCAATCATCTGGTATGTTCAATGGAACGTCTACAGGTCGATTATGTTGATCTCTATTACCTGCACAGGGTCAAT
>JAIRWK010000253.1 GCA_031268995.1 Planctomycetaceae bacterium | reverse complement strand
GCAAATCACGGACAAAGTTGGGGCAAATTTGTTGGTAACATGAATGAAAACGAATTTCGCAAACAAACAATAACTATTGGATTACAAATGACTTAAACCCTTAACTTAATACCTATGGGGTGATAGGCTTCGGTATAGGCGATTGTTTGGGTGTGAAACTTACCGTCTTTGTTGGCTAATGTGTGAAATTTCAGTTGCGGGCGATTTGGGGGACAGTTGGTTTGCCCCCCCTCCCCCCCTTGTAAAGTTGTGAAGTGGCTATAAAATTCACGCGAACTGTTTGTATTGAAGCTGGTACTGGTGCGGGTGGTGCTTCACCCGTGAACAAACGCCCTTAGTTGCAGTGTTTGCTGTGTTCAGGTTTGGGGATTTTAAAATGTACAGAAGCCACTTTAAAATTCTTGAGGCTGAGCGCGTGATTGTAGCAACGTGAAGCGGTTATTGTACGGTCTTTTTGCCTTTTTGAGTACTGACGTAGTTTTGTGAAATTGTTGCTTTTGTAACTCTGCCGCGTGGTAGAGGGGGCACGCGGGAAGAGGAAATTTTATTTTTGCAGGAAATTTGTTGTGGTTAATCTAAACCTTATTCGAGGACTGGATTCTAATGAAGAGAATTGGGATAGCCAGGTAGAGGCAGCTCTCAATGGAGCATTGATGGAAGAGAGTGACTGGGGAGGTCAAGAGATTTCGTCAAATCAGATCACTGAAGGCAAGGTTGTTCGTATTGAGAGGGAAAAGGGAGTTGTAATTGTTGATATTGGCTACAAGAGCGAAGGAATTGTACCGCTCAGTGAGTGGGACGAAGACGGACTTACTCCGAAAATTGGCGATGTGGTCAAGGTGCTGATAGAGGAAGCTGAGGACGAAGTTACGGGCGAAGAAATTCGCGGCATGGTCAACTTGAGCAAGAAAAAAGCAGCTAAGATAGAAGCTTGGGACAACATGATGAAAACGGTGAAAGAGAACGACGTTATCACCGGTCGTGTTCTGCGTAAAGTCAAAGGCGGATTGCTTGTTGACATCGGGGTACCTGCGTTTTTGCCAGCATCTCAAGTTGATGTTAGGCGACCAAACGACATCGGTGAATTTCTTGACACCGATACCCAATGCATGATTCTGAAAATTGACGAGATTCGTCGTAATATCGTTGTCAGTCGCAGGGCGGTAATAGAAAAAGAACGTGTTGAGCGGCGGACGGCTTTGCTAAACCAACTTAACGAAGGTGAGATTCGCAAAGGCACAATTAAGAATATTGCCGAATTTGGTGCGTTTATTGATTTGGGTGGAATTGATGGTTTGCTCCATATTACGGACATGAGTTGGGGGCGAATTAACAATCCGAATGAATTGGTCAAATTTGATCAAGAAGTTGAGGTCGTGATTCTTAGCATTGATCGTGAGAAAGAAAAAATTTCTCTCGGTCTGAAACAGAAGACGGCGAGTCCTTGGATGGATGTAGAGACGCGGTATCCTGTTGGTTCGCGTGTCAAGGGCGTTGTTGTCAATGTGATGAGTTACGGCGCGTTTATCAAATTGGAAGAAGGCGTGGAAGGATTGGTTCATATTAGCGAGATGTCGTGGACAAAACGTATTTCGCATCCAAACGAAATTCTTTCCGTAGGTGACACGATTGATGTTGTAGTACTCATGATAAACAAGGAACGCCAGGAGATTTCGCTAGGCATTAAGCAGGCGCAAGAAAATCCTTGGGACAGAGTGGACGAAAAGTATCCGATTGGTCAAGTGATAGAAGGTACCGTGCGGAATTTGACGAATTACGGCGCGTTTATTGAGATAGAGGAAGGGATTGACGGCTTGTTGCATATCAGCGATATGTCATGGGTTCGCAAAATTACGCATCCAAACGAGGTTGTCAGCAAGGGACAGAAAATAAAGTGCCAAATACTGTCAATTGATAAGAAGAATCACAGGATCGCGCTTGGTTTGAAACAACTTGCGGAGGATCCTTGGGAAACGCGGATTCCGACAAAATATCAGCCGAACCAAATGGTGAAGGGTATAGTTACCAAGATCACGAATTTTGGGGTGTTTATAAATTTGGAAGAGGATTTGGAGGGGTTGTTGCACATTTCGGAATTGGCGAATCACAAGATTGAAAATCCGAGTGATGTTGTCAAGGTTGGTGAGGAAATAGAGGTAAAGGTTTTGCGGGTTGATCCTGTTGAACGCAAGATAGGACTTTCACGCAAACGTGCGGAAACGCCAGACGAAGCCGAAAAGAATGCAGCCACAACAGACGGCAAAAACGACTCACCTGAACAACAACCAACAAGTGAACAATTAAAAGGCGGAATCGGTGACAGTTCCGGTCCCTTGTTCAAACAGCAAAGTTAAACGGTATGCCGTAGCGGGTATACTCAAGCTACTTTAAATTCTCGAAACTGAACAGAACACGCAAGCGCAACAACGTGAAGCGGTTGTTCGAGGGCGAAGCCTACCGCCCATGCCGGTGTCGGTATGTGGGCGGCAAGTTTCGCCCGTACCGGTTTCGGTATATAAAAACTGGGGTGATAGCTCAATTGGGAGAGCGCAGCGTTCGCAATGCTGAGGTCGGGGGTTCGACTCCCCTTCGCTCCATTTTTGATGATTGTCCATCTGGACAACCGTTCGTTCAACATCATTGACGTAGGGGCGACCTTTGTCGTTGTTCCGATTGGTACAAAGTTCTTGTTTGTCCCATTTATCAATTAAAAGTATCGGAATTAATTGTTGGATATTTTTCTTTGTTCTATAAGGCATCGCCCAAAAATAATTTTCCCAAAACCCAAAAGTGCTGAGTGTCTGAGAGACACTTCCCAATACCGGACACGTGTTAGCATAAAACCACCCCTAACCCAGAAATAATTCCCCTCCTTCGGAGGGATTAGAGGTGGTTCACTTTAACTTTAGGGAGTATTAATGGCAATTTTGTTTCAGGGCGATGCCTTAGTGTCTGCGTCTTCAATAGCACCAGTTGGATTTCTTATTCGATCATTTTATTAAATTCGGTTTCGTCGATTATTTTGATTCCTAATTTTTGTGCTTGTTTTAATTTTGTGTTGCCGGCTTTTTTTCCGGCGAGTAGAAAATTTGTGTTTGCGGATACGCTTGTGGTTGCTTTGCCGCCGTATTGTTCTATTATCGACTTTATTTCGTCTCTGTCGAATTGCTCAAGCGTTCCGGTAACAACAATTGTTAAATTCGATAACGGCAAATTTTTATTCGCGTTTTCAATTGTGTTTTGGTCAAGTGGTTCTGAATCTAATTTGATTTCAGGTTGCAATGCCGGTTTGGTATATTCGGTGTCAAAAAATGTTTTTTGTGTTCCGCCGTCTTGTTTTTTTGCAAACTCCGAAATTAAATCTTCAATTGTTTTTTTGCCGTATGCACTGTGCAAAAATTGATACAAACTCGCCGCAATCGTTTCGCCCACTCCGTCAATGCCGCTTATCTCCAATTCGGTCGCGTCTTGCAACCGCATGATTGTTCCGAAATGTTTGGCAAGTAATTTCGCTGTTCCAACCCCAACATGCCTGATACTCAACGCCGAAATAAATCTTGCCAAATCACGCTTTTTACTCGCATCAATATTATTCACCAACTTTTTCGCCAGCTGCTTTCCCATCCGCTCAATTTTGCCCGAATCAAGTTTCGCCTCACTCAACCGATAAATATCGCCAAAATTCAAAACCAACCCGCTGTCCACTAATTGATTTATCAACTTCTCGCCAAGCCCGCCAATATCCATCGCCGCACGGCTTGCAAAATAACGTATCCGCTCCTTTACTTGCGCGGAACATTCAAAATTAGCGCAACGAATATACACGCCCCCGTCATCTTTGATCAACTTACTGCCGCACACTGGACAATTTTGCGGGAATTGATATTCGTTGTCGTCGAATTCCCGCAGATGCTTCTCAACCCGCACAATATGCGGAATAATTTTGCCCGCCTTCTCAACAACTACAACATCACCCGCTCGAATATCTTTCCGTTCAATCTCTTCCGCGTTGTGTAAAGTCGCCCGCGATACTGTTGTTCCCGCAAGTTCAACTGGCGTTAATTCCGCCACCGGCGTAATCACACCAGTCTTGCCAATCTGTACACTTATCCGCTCAAGCCGTGTTACCGCTTCGTATTTCTCCACTTTATACGCAATTGCCCACCGCGCATATTTCGACGTCGCGCCAAGTATTTTTCGTAACGAAAAATCATTCACCTTCAACACCAAACCGTCTATCTCAAAATCCAACGATGACAAAAAATCATTTTCACCCTCATAAAACGACTCACAATAATCCGCCGCTTCCGCAAAAGAATTAAACAATTTTGTATTCGGCACCGCAGAAATTCCATAAGATTCAATCTCACGCAAAAATTCAAAATGATTGCCCGCACACAACCCATCAACCTTGCCGACACTATGCGCAAAAAAACGTAATCGCCGACCCGCACAAATCCGCGAATCCAAAAGACGAATACTGCCTGCAACAACATTGCGCGTGTTTGCATAAGTCGGCGAATCAGATTTTTGTTGACTTTGATTGAGGATTGTCAAATCAGAATTACGCATGTAAACTTCGCCGCGAACTTCCAATAATTTCGGCGGTCGTTTGCCCGCCGGAACGTTTAATTTAAGCGGAATATCCTTTATTGTACGAATATTATGCGTAATATCGTCACCGGATATTCCATTGCCGCGTGTCAATCCGCATACAAGAATCCCATCCTCATAAATCAACGCCGCCGCAACTCCATCAATTTTAAGCTCAACAACCCAACTCAAATCATTTTCTTCGACGGAATTGTCAATATTGTCGTTTTTGTTGTTGTCGTCGTTTTTGTTATTTGTTGAATTTAATTTTAGTTGTTTATAAATTCGCGCTCCGTACTCACGCAGCTCGCCAATATTATACGTATTCTCTATCGACAACATCGGCACGTTGTGCGGCAATGTCTCCAAGCCAGAAACGGCATCAACTCCAACCCGTTGCGTTGGACTATCAATTGGAATCGGCTCGCCGGATTTTGACTCCAATTCGCGAAGTTGCGACAACAATTGATCGTATTGAAGATCGCTAATTACCGGTTTACCTTCGCGGTATTTTTGGTCGTAATCCCAGAGTTGTTTACGAAGTGTTTCGAGAGAATTTTCTTTTTCCTTCATAATTTTTCATTTGTTTGGTCAATGGTGTGATGTGTACTGAAGCTACTTTAAAATTCCTGAAGCTGATCACGCAAGCACAACAATGTGAAGCGGTTGTTCAAGGGCGAAGCCTACCGCCCTACCGACTACGGTATATTTGTGTTTTTGTTACGATAAATCATGCGGATTTTTGGGCAAGCTCGCGTTCCAATGCTGCGCGTTCCAATTCCGCTGAAATTCGACCCGTAATAATTTCGATCAAATACTTGTCGTGATCGCTAAAATCGCGGCGAATTTCTGCAAAAAACCAAAGCGTACCGATTATTGTTACGGGGGACATAACCGGAACACATAGTGCTGTTGGAAAAGATTCTGGCGATTTCCATGTCTCGAAAAGATAATCCTCATTCAATATAACCGCTTGCCCCAACATCGCCTCAATATCTGCAAGCGAATCACCTAACTTGCGCGGCTCAGCAAGTAAACTCTCCTCCGGCAATCCCCAACAAGAACGCAATTTGAGCGTATTGTTATCTGTGTTGAGAACGTAGAAAGAGGCGGCTTGGCAATTCAAAAGTTTTGCGCCGGCTTTTAGTATGTTGAATAATGTTTCGGTGAATCTTGTTTCGTTTAATTTGGCGGATGGAAGTTGGACAATTGACGCAAGCTCTTCTTCACATCTTCGCACCATCTGCTGCCAACGATAGGCATCGCCCAATAATAAAGCAAGCGAATTGACAAATTCTTCTTGCTGCGAATTGGGGACAATCGTTTTGCCCGAAGAATCGTTGTTTGGTAACAGCACAAGATTCCCCGGCGACTTGCCGCCGTCAACCTTGACCGTAAAACAACGCGACATAATATCAGGTAATCGCGCACCCGCACGAACAAAAATTACGTCTAAACCAAACGAACTTCTAATAGAACGCAAAAGACCGGGCAAACTGCCAAAAAACGGAACATCCTCATGGTCAAGCAATACACTATTTGAAGGAAATGTACACAAATGTTTTTCGTAGAACTCTGTATTGTTCATGGATGACATGCGTTATTGAGGGTAATCGGTTTTATTCTCGCAAACCGTAATTGACTTCACCCTAACAGGGCGGGCAATCCTTTATTCTACTCAAGCTACTTTGAAATTCCTGAAGTTGAACACACGAGCATAACAACACGAAACGGTTGTTCAAGGACGAAACCAACCGCCCATACAAGCTACAAGTATTCCAAAGTTCATCCATGCTAAACGGCAAACCTGCCACATACAGGTTATGAATGTTGATCGGAAAAAAAGACAGCAAAACAAAAATCATTCCCGCAACAGACAGATTATTCACTTTGTGCAACTGGTAACACATCCAACCGGAAATTTCCATACCGCAATCTGTACGGACAATAAACCCCAAAATTGAATACTGCAGACGGTATACCGAAGCCGGTATGGGCGGTAGGCTTCGCCCTTGAACAACCGCTTCACGTTGTTGCGTTTGCGTGTTCAGCTTCAAGAATTTTAAAACAGCTTGAGTATAAACAAGAATTACTCAAAAAAATATAATCCACAAAATTTAACCTACATTTGATAAAACCGATAAACTCGAACTTTAATAAAATTTTAACACGAAAGGCACGAAAAATACAAAAAACACGAAATGAAAATTTAAAATAGATTTTTCGTGTTTTTTGTAATTTTCGTGCCTTTCGTGTTAAAAACAAAATGAACTGTTTATGTTTTTTTCCGCCTGCGAAAAAATCTCAACAAATCTGTCAAATAATCGTGGCTTGTTTCTATACTCATTTGATCAACACGGCATCTTTTCAACGTTTCGGTAATTCGTTTTTCTCCTGCGAATTGTTGTTGGGCAAGTATTTTTCTGATGTTGGCGTTGGCGGTGTCAACTTCTACCAATTCGCCCGTTTCCGCATCTTCAACCGTTATCAAACCGACATTTGGAAATTCTTTTTCGCGTTGGTCGAACAATCTCATTGCGACAAGATCGTGTTTTCGAGATGTGATTGAAATTGATTTTTCTTGCGGGCTTTTAATTTTTGTCGTGCGTTGAGTTGTTGTGTATTGTGAGTTGAAAAATGAACTTATCAAATCGGGATTATTTGTTTTCCATCCACCGTTTTCCTTCGCCAACAATTCATTAAAACCGTTGCCCGTCCCGGTATTTTCTTGGACAAAATCATCAACCACACCCGAAACCAAAAAATCACTCAATAAAAAAATCACGGCACGTCGTTTTTGTACGCGGTTGACGTAATCAAGCACTGCCCGCAAATCGGTATGTCTTGCAACCGGTTCAATAACCAAAAGCTCACGAATAAGTTGCAACACGTTTGCTTTACTTTTACGCGGGCGGTGGTAATCGATCACGTTATCGGCGAATGTTATCAACCCGACTTTATCGTTATTTTTCAGAGCGGAGAACATTAGTGTTGCGGCAACTTCGATGGCGGTTTCGATTTTTGAGCGGTTTGTGCCGAATATGCCGGAGCCGGATATATCGATCAAGAAAATAATTGTCAATTCACGTTCTTCGACAAAACGTTTGATGAAAGGTTTACCGGCTCGTGCGGTAACGTTCCAATCGATTGATCGTATATCGTCTCCTGCTTGGTATTCTCTGACCTCGTTAAATTCCATACCGCGACCTTTGAAGACGCTTTTGTATTGACCTGAAAAAAATTCGTTGACCGCGCGTTTAGCAACAATCTCTATTCGGCGAACCTTCTTTAATAGCTCTGAAACTTCTAACATATAATATTAAAGGGAATTTCAAAACAGCTTGAGTATATATTGGTTGCGGTGTATTATTTTGTTGTTCTGTTTAGTGTGTAAATTGCTTGGATCATTTCGGCGGAGTCTTTGAATTTTGTTTTTGATTTCAAGGCGGTATCGAGGAGGTGTTTCGCGTCTGATTCGGAATGCCCCAAAGTAATCAAGGCTTCGTAGGTCTCTGATACGACATCAATTTGTTGTTCGTTGCCGGGGATATTTCCGCCGACGAGCAATGCAAATTTTGGAACTTTACGCCGCAATTTTGCAACAATCCGCTCAGACATTGCCGTTCCAATTCCCGGCAGACCGGACAAAAATTTGTCATCCTTCTCTTCGATGGCAATTGCAATCTCTTTCACCGGACGAACCATTGCCCGCAACGCCTTCCGCATCCCAACCCCATCAACACTGCAAAAAAGATCAAAAAATTCCCGCTCCGCTTCCGTGAGAAATCCTATCAATCGCGGAGTCATTTTACCTTGCGGATTTCCGTCGATTGAGTATATTGTGTGCAATGAAATTGTTTTTCCCAATTCCGATTGTAATTGTCTTCGAGTGTATTCGGGTATTAGTATTTCGTATTCAAACGGATTCGCGGCAACGATTGCAAAATCGGAATGGAGTGCAACCAATTGACCTGTAATTTTTGAAATCATATTTTTGATGGTGAGTGAAAAAGACGAACAAAACATAAACACAACCGCCGAATCATACCACACCAAAAAATAAATTTCAACAACCATCAAATAAAAATGACAAAAAAGACAAAGAAAATAACACATAATGCGCAATACCCAATCCCTAATACTCTTGTCCCCAATATCCTTTATATCCCTACTGTCCCTTTTGTCCTATAAAATACATCATGCGAAGAAAAGAAAAAGAAATCGTGAATGTTAATGAAAAGATAGCGATCATTGAATCGTGTAAGGTTTGTCGTCTTGCGTTATTGGACGGCGTGCAACCTTATATTATTCCGTTAAATTACGGATATTCCTTCGAGAACAATGTATTGACGTTATATTTTCATAGCGCAAGTGTTGGCAAAAAATTAGAAATTATCAGAAAAAACAATCGTGCTTGTTTCGAGATCGACGACAACGGTCAACTAATTCCCGCCGCCCAATCTTGCCGTTACGGTTATAAATTCCAAAGCGTCATCGGCACCGGCAAAATAATTTTCCTTGACACAACAGAAGAAAAAATAACCGCCCTGACCAAACTAATGCAACACCAAACCGGACAAAATAAACCCATCACCTTCGACCAAACAACACTAAACCAAATCACCGTGTACAAAATGATAGTCGAACAATTCACAGGAAAAAGAAATCACACGCCATGATATACTCAAGCTACTTTGAAATTCCTGGAGCATACAAAAATTTAATAGAAAATGACCACCGCGCTTAAGACATATAAAGTGAGAGCAAGATACAAACTTAACTCTTGTATTTTGTAATTACAATGAGATAGAATAAACAACGAAATAGAATAAAGTAAAAATAGACTCATAACTACAATGCGAGTTGCACTGAAGTATGCGTAGAATATCGCCGCAACAACATATTTGTCACCGAAAAATTGAAGCAAATATTCCGCAAATAAAAATGAAAACCAAGGCAATATAACCATAAAACACAACAAACTCACTATGAATATTTGCCCAAATGTAGAAAAACATTTTAGCTCTTTTTTACTTCTTACTGATTCGGTTTGCGCGTCCGTTTGTGAGTCCATTTGATCATTCAGTTGTTTACGTGTATGTTGAAAACTATTGCGATTAAATCATTTTTCTTGAACTGCGAAACAAAAAAAGCAAACGGAAATTCGAATTATCTTCTTCCGTTTGCTTTTCGCTTTTTACTAACTATTGCCCATACCGGTTTTTGTATTCGGTATGATTTGTTAGTCCATAAAACCTACGAGACCTTGACTTCGGATCGGTTGCTGTAATTTTCTTACTGCCTTTGCTTCGATTTGGCGGATACGTTCTCGTGTAACTTTGAAAATATGCCCGACCTCCTCAAGCGTGTAACTGTAACCATCACCTAACCCATAACGAAGCCTTATAATCTCCCTCTCACGATAACTCAAAGTCTTCAAAACATTCGCAATCCTGATTCGCAACATTTCCTGTTGCGCGCCATTCGACGGACTCTCCGCCGTGCCGTCCGGTAATAACTCGCCAAAATGAGAGTCATCACTGTTGCCAACCGGTCGGTCAAGACTAATCGGATAACGATTCATTGCTAAAATTCTGCGAGTCTCGTCAAGCGGAGCATTTGCAGCTTGCGCCGTTTCTTCTACTGTTGGTTCACGACCAAATTCTTGCAATAATTTACGCGAAACATTGCGCATCTTCGACATCGTTTCAACCATGTGAACCGGTATCCGAATCGTTCGGCTCTGATCCGCAACCGCGCGTGTTATCGCTTGTCTGATCCACCAAGTCGCGTAAGTACAAAACTTAAACCCGCGTCTGTACTCGAACTTGTCAACCGCACGCATCAAACCGGCATTGCCTTCTTGAATCAAATCAAGAAAACTCAAACCGCGATTCCTGTACTTCTTCGCAATCGAAACCACAAGCCTAAGGTTGCCTTCCGACAACCCGCGTTTCGCCTCTTGATATTTCACAAAAAGCTCCTTGATCTTCTTGACACGATTACGCAAACTCGTCGGCGTTTCCTGCGTCAATTTTGCAATATTGCGAAATTCATCAACCCAAAACAACCGCTCATTTTCAGGACGACCACTCGCGCGATGTTCAACAATGCGTTTTTTTAGTTCGTCCATTCGTCGGCTAAATTCTTCAAGAGTTGAAATCATTGCCTCAATTCGTTGCGTTCTCAAACCAAGCTCCTCAATCAGCCGCACCGCACGCCGCCGACTTCTACCAAGCCGTTGCCACGCAAACGCACGCTCATTTTCGGAAAATGATTTGTTTGTCGCACTAAGATAATCACGATGATTACGCATGACTATCCGCTCAAGCGTTCGCAAATTATGCGGAAAACGTCCCATTATCTGTTGTTTCTCAAGACTGTTAGTCTCAGAAACTTGAACAGTGCGGTCAAACGGAAGCTCGTTATGGTGAACACGTTGCAATGTTCTTACGGCGTGTTGGAGTACGTAATCGCACTCGAGCAATTTTGCACGGAATTTACGCCGCGTGATTTCAATCTGCTTTGCGAGTGCAATTTCGCGCTGCCGAGTGAGAAGAGGAATTTCGCCCATTTGCGTTAAATACATGCGAACCGGATCATCCGACCACGCATCTATTACGTCAAGTTTCATAAAGTCTTCGTCCAGAATCTCGCGATCTTCCTCGTATTCGTCTTCGTCATCAACAAGAAGTACATCGACCATCTCGTCTTCATCCATATCAGCACCGCTGAGATGGAGAATCTCCTCTTCAGGAGTGAGAACATCACTTTCAAAATCTTCAATAATTTGATCTGTTGAATCGTACAATTTAGTATCCTCTTTTCTAGGGTTATTTGCCATTCAGGGGGTAAAAAATACGTTGAAGTCTCTCCCAAACGCTGCTGTACCGAAAAACCAATACGGGCATATATTCTGCCCTTGAATAACCGTTTCACGTTGTTGTGATTACGTGCCGGCTTCAGGAATTTTAAAAGTGGCTTCAGTAAAAACAGTTTTTTAGCATAACATCAACAACTCTCGCGCTGTCATCCAAAATCAATTTGCAACTCCAAAACCGGTACGGGCGATAAGTTTTACCCTTTAAAAACGCTCTGTGTTGTCGCAATTGCACAACGTCTGCGTTACCGGTTTACCGTATCATCAGGAAATTTGAAGTGGCTTTAGTACGTGCCTAAAAGCAACTTACACAAATCAATCCGCGCGATTGACTAACAACCAAAAGGCGTGAACCGTCCAAAAATCACTGCGCAACAAAAATTCATAGCCCGCCAATTCACGCAACCGCATTGTTTATATACGACAAAAAACGCAAACCGGATAACTCACTATTGCCAATATTTGCGGCAGGCTTCGCTTTTGGGCAAACATCACGTTGTTGCGATCTTATTTATTTTCAGGAATTTTGAAGCAGCTCTAACGTAGGCGGCAGGTTTCGTTTTTTGAGCAACCGCTTCGTTACACTGCGTTTACGCTTCAGCTTCTGGAATTTTAACCAGCTTGAGTATAATATAAAAATAAAACAGCTTTAGCGTCTATTCACACACGGCTTTAAATTTCAAAAAACTTCAAAAAAAGATAATCGTGATAACTGTATACCGCAACCGGTATGGGCGGTAGGCTTCGCCCTTGAACAACCGTTTCACGATGCTACGCTTGCGCGCTCCGCTTCAGGAATTCCAAAACAGCTTGAGCATAACGTATCCTTAATCACGCATCTTATCCATAACCTATACCACAAAGCCCGTGTGAACAATAGGCTTACCGTATGTCAAAAATAATTCATTCTGTCTATCAAAAAAACACTTCGTGTCATTTTGTCTTCGTGTCAGATTTCGGAAATTTTGAATCCACCTTCAATGCACCAGTCAACAGTCGAATTTTACCCCACGAACCGCAAAATGAACCAAAAAAACCGAAGTCTAACAAAAGTTTTACAAAAGTAGATTGGGAACAGCTTGCAAAAAAATACCAGCTTGTCCATATCCGCTAAATTACCGGACAGCTTCAACCCAATCAAACCGAAAACTAACCTGCATCGAATCCACAAAGGCGACAAACTCTACCATCGAACAACCGTTTCGCGTTGTTGCGTTACGTGTTCGGTTTTAGGAATGTTTTAGGGATGTTTATGCAGTCTCAGCACAAAATAGCTTGAGCATACTTCAACACAAACGGGAAAAACAAAAAACGAATCCGCGACGTAAATACACGCGGGTTGAACAGAATGTTAAGAACCTCCACTTGCCCAATGATTGTAACATACTCTGAACTGAATGACTTGCAAAACAAAAGTCGCACCGTTCGCGGCAGCAGAGATACATTGAATTTGTCTCTTTCCTCGGGGGTACAAAAAATTATTCATGTTTTTTTCGATCTTGTCGTTTCGTTTATTTTTGAAGCGTGTCCTACAATACGATGACGGACATTGTTTTTGTTGCTGGGTTTACAAACATTCACGGTCAAAAAATTTTGGTTCGTTGGCAACTTCTAGGCTCCGCCAAATTCACCAACCGATCAAATTATACGTCAAAAAAATGTCTGGAACAAAGATCAATTTTAAAATTTCGTATTTTTGATGGATAGTGCAATCGGGTTACGACTGCACACTCGAATCTCGACAAATTGTAACTTATAGTGCGGGATTTTGTATCCCCCCCACACATTTTCTTGAGGTGTCAATGATGCTTCGTGTCAGAGGCGAAATGAGCGGCAAGGCTTGCCCGCAACACAAACATCTCATATCTTGGAATTTGTTCCATTTCGTCTTAGGAATCCCTCAAACGGCTCTGGCACATTTTCAACCGCTTGCCCTAGATATTACATACATTTGCCCCAAAAGTCCAACAAAAAATAAATTTTATACGGGTTTTGGTATCAAACGGATTGAATCACACCAGCTACGGTATATCGTCAAAAAATTTCTTAATTCTTGAGAATAACGTGTTCAAGTACAGCGAATGCTACCGTAGCCAGTAGGGCGATAGGCTTCGCCCTTGAACAACCGCTTCACGTTGTTGCGCTTACGTGTTCAGCTTCAGGAATTTTAAAGTAGTTTCAGTATACTGTAGCTGCTATAAGATTCATTTTTTTAAGATAGGATTACAGGATCGTCAGGATATAATAAAATCCTGTCTATCCTGATATCCTGTCAAAAAAATAAAAACTGAATTTCATAGTGCAATGAGTGTATAACTGATCGAAAGATGCAAAATAGACACAAAAAATATTGAAAATAAATAGAACGAATAGTATCAAGCCGTAACGTTATTGAACAAGTGCTTTATATTATTGCAATTATGTTAGCTTTAGCGGGCAAATTTTCTTTATTCTGTTTGTGGCGGTTTCTGTCAGAGGTACTTGCGGTAATTTTTAAGGATTATGTCAATTCTCACGAATATATTGACGATAACGGGATCAGATGTGGGCGGTTGGTTTAATTTTTTGGTCAAACGCTAGGTTGATGCGATTGAGTGTTCGGCTTCTGTGAGTACAGCTACAGCATAACGGTACATAGATGTGAGAACAGTTTATACTCAAGCTGTTTTAAAATTCCCGAAACTGGACACGCAAGCGTAACAACGTGGAGCGGTTGTTCAAGGGCGAAGCCTATCTACGGTATAAAACCCATTTCACGAAATGAAAGACAATAATACTATCCAGACACTAACTGCGGCGCAGACCGCGTTGGAAAAAGGCGACTTGGAACAAGCCGAACATCGATTCAGGGAACTTCTTGACTCTGAACCGCATAACCTTCACGCTCTTAGCGGAATGGGGATACTTCACTACCAACTCGGAAACTCAAAAAAAGCAATTGGATTTTTCCTTGAAGCTCTCGAAAGTAATACCCGCCCCGATTCCTACGCATTGACGAAATTACACGACAACAGTTTGACCAATACCGACAAGGCGACGCTTTTGTTGTATCTTGGTATTGCGCTGCGGACAATCGGGAATCATAAAGACGCAATCGAAACCTTGCAACGCGCATACTCTATTCTCCCCAATTCGCCCGACATAATTTTGAATCTTGGGCAACTGCATTTTGAGCTTGAGCAATTTGACGAAGCTATTGGTTGTTTTAAGTTATTGACGGAATTACAGCCGCGTAATGCTTCGGCTTGGCTTACGTTGGGGTATATTTTACATATTCGCGGTTTTTTTAAGGATCAAGTCAACGGAATTTGTGCGAATGAATCACCGGAGTCGTTTGAGTTGTGTGCGTCGAAAAGTCAAACGCTGAGCAATTCCGATTTTGACAACGAAAAATTTGAAGAAACTCTAGCGGCACTTAAAACGGCAATGCAACTTGACAACGCTTCGCCGGATGCTTGTTTTTATATCGCGGAGACGTTACGGAAGTCTGAAAAATTTCAGGAATCGTTGCCCTATTACCAACGCCTTCTCCAAATCGGTAACGAATGGCCTCAAGCGGTGTTGAATTATGGGAAATCGTTATTGGCAACGGGGAATTTTGAGTATGGTTGGGATGCGTTGGAGTTTCGTTTTGCTGCCGAGTTTGGGACGTGGTCAACGCATTTATTACCGCGATGGGCAAAGGAAAGCGGAGAAGTTGGCAATAATTCCGAGTCGGATTCGGTGTCAAAAAATATTCTTGCGTATGCGGAAGGCGGTGTTGCGTCGGAGATAATGTTTGCGTCGTGTCTGCCGGATTTGATCAACGAGGTTGGGCATTGTGTTGTTGAGTGTGAATCGTCGTTGCATCAATTATTTCGCCGATCTTTTCCGCGAGCTACGATTGTCGGCAGTGTGCATGGAGATGTTGGCAAGCCGACCAAAACGAGCGAGTCGGATTCGGTCGAAGGCGAAGTTGGGCAAAGTAGCAGTAACATGAACAGCAAAAAAGATAATGCTTGGGGAATTGAGATAGACGAGCAAGTTGCGTTTGGGAGTTTGCCGCGATATTTTAGAAAAGGTTATGATGATTTTCCGTTGCGCAAATCTTATCTTGTTCCTGATCGCGATAAAGTTTGTCATTGGATGAATCGGCTTGCGAGTCTTGGCAACATGCCTAAAATCGGTGTGCTTTGGCGTGGTTGTTGGACATCCGAATCCGCTCGGCAATGTACATTGCCTTTGGGCGAGTTGAAGAATATTTTGTTGAGTCATCAAGGCGATTCAGCGTGGATCAATTTACAGAATGGTTCATGGCAACGCGATTTTGAAAATTTCAACCGTAACGTTTCGATAAGGCTGCATCGTTTTGGCGAGGTGTTTCAATATGATCTTGATTCGATGGCGGCGTTATTAACGTCGCTTGATTTGGTGATAACGCCTCCGGGTTATGTTTCACATCTTGCGGGGGCGTTGGGGGTGAAGACGTGGTTAGTATTGCCGTCGGGCTCGGATTGGCGTTGGAATTTGGGCAAATCCGAATCGCTTTGGCATCCGACGATGCGAGTTTTCAGAAAGGACAAGGAACGCGGTTGGGATATTTTGTTTGAGGAGATTGGTCTTGAGTTGTCGCGTTTTTTGGGAGCATTTCGCGTGCAAAGCGGTAGCGTGAGCGGCGGACAAGTTGTTGACCGAAGTGAGCCGACGATAATAAAATTCCCGTCCCAATTGCCTTCACAAATAAATTCAAATTTGACAACTGCACCAAACATTCACCCGATTTACAAGCTAAAAAAAGCAAGCTAAACCAAAAATGTTTTCTTCACGTAATAACATTCCTGTTCAATGTCAAATATGCGGTTTTCATTTTGCGATTCTCGTTGGGGCGGGGGTACGTTTAGTTTGGTGTCCTTCTTGTGGAGTGGAGTTTACGTGTACTGCTGTTGCGGTTGATCCTGACGGCAAAACGTTGTCTGCCGATTCGTCAACGGTTACGGAATCCGATAAATTTTCTGCCGAAGTCAAAAGTGTTGAGTTTGCAACTGGGGGCGTTGTTGGCGACGAAGTTCCGGGTGATATTTTGGCGGCGGGCGGTTGTTTGGAGGACAACAATTCCGAGTTTGATCAAAATTCCGCGAAGACAAGGCACGAGTGCAACGATTGTGATTCAGTGTTGATTTCGGGCAAGCGATTATTGACGATCAGGCGTTGGCGGATTTTGTTTGCAGCTGTTTCGGTTCAAGTTATTGCGTTGATAATGTTGCCGGTGATTATTTTCTCCACGCAGTTGAATCCAAATTTGAACGCGGGCGGGGACGGTGTGATTGCAAACGGCGGCACGGCAACATCTGGCGGAGTTGTCCAAACGAATCAAGATTCAGTTGCCTTTATTCCAAACATTAAAATTCCCGAACCATTCAAGCCGTCTATATTGCCGGACAACGAAGATAATACACCGGCGGCAACTAATTCAAACGATTCGATTGTCTCAAAAAATATTGTCCCAAAGAGTATTGTTCCGAATAGTGTTGTCCAAAATGATACTAACGAAAGTGATATTGTCCAAAAGAATATTGACGAAGAGAATGACGAGTTGAATGTCGCGGGGATTTCTGTTGTTGGTCGAGCTGAAACGAGCAAGGTTTCAAGCAGTTCAAGCAATGCGAACGATTCGGGTAATTCGAGCAATTCGGGTAATTTTGTTGCGTCGGCTGGCGGCGATGATAGCAATGGGCAAGTTAGCGGCGATAATATTGAAACTTCTTTTGTTGACGTACCTTCGCAACCTACGAATCGAGTGCCGGACAAAAGTAAGTTACAGCATATCGCGAATTTGCCTAGCGAGTCTTCAAACAGTGCGGTTGAGCGTCTGGTTCGGTCGGGTGCGGGGTTTGATTTAGGGGTTGTGGCTTCGGGTGAAGATGAGTTGGAATCAGAATCTGTTGATGTCGTAAATTTGTCGGCGGGAGAAATGGTGAATTTATTATTCAGCGAGAACGAAAACAACACGAACAAAATTGACGAGAACACCCCAAAAAACAATGCCGATATTGGGGAATCTGCGGAAGTTTTAACTTATGAAATGCAACTGACTCGTGCGCGTGAGCAATTGATTGAGGGTAGCAATCTCGCAGCGATTTCGCCGGAACGTAGTTTGCAAACTGTGGTTCAGGCAATTAAGCGTTACAAGGAATTAGGTCAAGTTATTCCGTCAGAAGCAAAATGGATATTGAGCAGGTCGTATGTGATGCGGCGTTGGGGTGAGGCGTTGGTGGAGAATATTCCCGAACTTGCAAATATGGCAATGAGTGCCGACGGTCAATGGCTTTGGTGTCGGTGCGAAGACAACACGGTTTGGTTTTGGGACATGTTGCGGTCGAGGAAAACGCTTGGCGGTTTCAAGTTGGACGCGGGCGATTTGGGGTTAGTCAGGTTGGTGTTTACGCCGGATTTTCGTTTTGCGATAGGTGTTGGCGGTGATGGTTTGGTGCGGGTTTGGAATATGGAGTCGTCGGAATCAGAACGTTCAATGGCAGTGTTGGGCGGCAAAGTTTCAAATCCTACAGATGTGCAAATTTCACCAGACGGGCGTTGGCTTGTGGTGAGCGGGGTTATAAATGAGGTTGCGACTCGAGGTGGCGAGGAGGGTGATGTTGGCGATTTTGTTGGTGGAATGATCAACGATTTTAGCGGTTTGGGCGCGGTGTGGTTGTGGGATTTGGATTCGGTCAAGGACGGAGAAATGATCACTTCATGCAACGGGTTGGAGCCGGTGGTTTTACGAGGACATACCAAATCAATAAGAGTATTAAA
>JAIRWK010000189.1 GCA_031268995.1 Planctomycetaceae bacterium | reverse complement strand
TGAACGATTACAGATGGATTGAACCCGGCACCGGCGAGTACAGCTCAAGTGGTTACTATTTTAGCGATATGGGAATTTTGATCCCCTACGCAACAAAATGGTCTAACGGTAGCTACACTTTGTCAACGGCTCCATACGAAGGCGTAAATTATTTGTCGTATAGTGAAGGAGATAACAATATTGAGTTCAACGATACATCATTCGTGAGCAATGGCAGAAATTATGAAGCGGGGGGAACGGAACCCGATTATTGGGAGATTGGCACTGCACCAGCGGGACGAACAGAATCTGATTACGCTTACGATTCAAACACAGGAAAATATGTTTACAACGGCGGTAGCTCTTCAAGTAACAACGCTCCGCAACAATCCGCTCCTTCAACTCCTGTTGAACAAGTGCTTGAAGAATTGTCTTCTGTTTTGTCCGATGATGACCCAGACGATGAAGATGTGAACGGCAATGTCAACGAAAACGACGGTAATACATTGCGTCCTTGATAGACGTGATCCGTTAGTATTTGTTGAAAATTTTTGGAAACTATACAAAACGAGCCTTGCGATGCGGGGATTGCGAGGCTTGTTGTTCAATGTCAAAACTTACCGTCCGTGTTGGCTTTGGTGTAATTCAATTTTAATTCGATGGAAATTCTCTCAAAAGTTCATTCGCGTAATCTTGTTCGTTGGTCGGAGTACAAGCCTGATGTTTGTGTTCTTTCGGCAGATTTGACTAGTTCTTGTGAAGCGGATTTATTTCGGGACACGTATCCTGAACGTTTCCTCTCAATGGGAATAGCGGAACAAAATATGCTCGCTTTTGCGGGCGGAATGGCGCGTCAAGGTTTTACGCCTTTTGTTCATACGTTTGCGGTGTTTATTTATCGTCGTGCTTATGATCAAATTGCGATGTCGATTGCGTATCCGAATTTGCCGGTCAAGATGTTCGGTTTTTTGCCCGGTATATTGACACCGGGTGGCGCAACTCATCAGGCAATAGAAGACATTTCGGTAATGCGGTCATTGCCCAACATGACTGTACTTGAAACTGGCGACGCAACTGATGTTGAATCGGTTTTAGATGTCGTGTATCAAGTTTCTGGTCCGGTTTATATTCGTCAATTGCGAGGAGAGATTCCGAGATTATTTGAAGCGAGTGAACCGATGGCGTTTGCCGTGCCGCGACAACTATCAGAAGGCGGTGATTTGGTTCTTTTGACAAGCGGGATTTGTACAGAGGAGGGAATGCGTGCGGTTGCGGCGTTGAAGGACAGGGCAAAAATTAAAATTTCTCACTATCATATTTCCACGTTAAAACCATTTAATCATCCCAAAATTATCAAAGAAATTGCCAAAAGCAAATATGGTGTTATTACGTTGGAGAATCACAGTGTGATTGGCGGGCTTGGTACAATTGTGGCGGAGCAGATGGCGGAACACGGCGCGGGTAAACCATTGCGGCGGCTCGGACTCAATGATACATTTGCGCACGGTGCAAGTCGGCGTTATTTGATGTCGGAGTACGGGCTGGATGCGATGAAATTGATCGAAACTGTTGAAAATATTATCGGCAAAAATTTAGACATCAGCGAAAACAGCTTGGCAAAAACCTATACCCCAGCAATACACAGCAATGCCAAACCAGAAGCATTATAAATAATTAAAAAAACAGCACGCAGACAACACTGATTTTAAAGAGACATTCGCAGATCAGAAAATAAAATTTGATCTGCGATTATCTTTAAAAATCCACGTCTTCTGCGTGCTGAATTTTACTGAATTTATGGAAAAATTTTTACTTTACTTCAAATTCCGCATCGATTGCGTCGTCGTCGGCTTTTGGCTTGGAGCTTGAGCCGTCGGTGGAATCTGTTGCGTTTTGTTTTGAGTTATTTGCGGCGGCTTCGTACATTGCCTTGCTCATTGCGTGCGAGGCGTGTTCGAGTTGTTCACTTGCTGATTTTATTTCGGCTAAATTGTCTGTCGCAATCGCTTCTCTCGTTTTACCAATAGCGGCATTGACAGCATCTTTATCAACTTGACTCAAAACCGCGTCATTTTCCTTCAACAACTTCTCAAGTTGGAAACACATCGACTCCGCGCCGTTCTTTGCTTCAACAAGTTCGCGTTTCTGTTTGTCCTCAGCCGCATGTTCTTCAGCGTCTTTCCGCATTTTTTCGATTTCGTCATCCGAAAGCCCCGACGATTGCTCAATCCTAACCTTCGTTTCCTTCTTCGTTCCCAAATCTTTCGCCGAAACATTCAAAATACCATTCGCATCAATATCAAACAACACCTCAATCTGCGGAACACCACGCGGCGCAGGCGGAAGCCCTTCAAGGTTAAATTGACCCAATAATCTATTGTGCGCCGCGATCTCACGTTCGCCTTGAAATACTTTGATTGTTACGGCGGTTTGGTTGTCGTCTGCTGTGCTGAATACTTGTTTTTTTTCTGTCGGGATTGTTGTATTGCGTTCAACTAATTTTGTCATTATTCCGCCCAATGTCTCGATTCCAAGACTCAACGGAGTTACATCAAGCAACAAAACATCCCGCACTTCACCGGCAAGAACACCGCCTTGAATTGCCGCGCCAACCGCAACAACTTCGTCAGGATTTACGCCTTTATGCGGTTCTTTGCCGAATATTGTGCGAACCATATCTTGTACTTTTGGGATTCGAGTTGAACCGCCAACCAACACAACCTCGTTTATATCTGACGGCGACAACTTCGCATCTTTAAGAGCTTGAAGCACCGGTCCTCGACAACGCTCAACAAGATGATCCGTAAGTTGCTCAAATTTTGATCGCGTTAATTTGTTTTGCAAATGTTTAGGTCCATTTTGATCTGCGGTTATAAACGGCAAATTGATGTCGGTTGATTGGGCGGAACTAAGCTCGCGTTTTGCCTTTTCACAAGCCTCTTGTAATCGCTGCAATGCCATCGCGTCCTTGCGCAAGTCAATCCCATGATCCGACTTGAACTGTTCCGCAACATGATTGATCAACACTTCATCAAAATCATCGCCACCAAGATGCGTGTCTCCATTCGTACTCAACACTTGAAATACACCATCCGCAACCTCAAGACACGAAACATCAAATGTACCGCCGCCCAAGTCAAACACTACTATTTTTTGATTAACATTTTTGTCAAGCCCATAAGCCAACGAAGCCGCTGTCGGCTCGTTTATTATCCGCGCAACTTCCAAACCTGCAATTTGTCCGGCATCTTTGGTAGCTTGGCGTTGTGCGTCGTTAAAATATGCCGGTACGGTAATTACCGCCTTGCTGACGCGGTGTCCAAGATACGCCTCCGCCGCTTCTTTCAATTTGCGTAACGTCATTGCCGAAATCTCCGGCGGCGTATGATTTTTGCCGTCAATATCGACCTTAACATACTCATCCGAACTGCCGACAATTTTGTACGGCACCATTTTTTCTTCTGTTGCAACCTCACTATGCCGCCGCCCCATGAAACGTTTAATCGAAGCGACTGTGCGTGTAGGATTTGTTACCGATTGACGGCGAGCTGGCTCTCCGACAAGATATTCACCGCCATCCGTAAAAGCAACAACACTTGGCGTAAGCCTGTTACCTTCGGCATTTGGAATAACTTTGTATTCCTTGCCCTCCATGACCGCGACAACAGAGTTCGTCGTCCCAAGATCAATTCCAATTATTTTTTCACCCAAAGCCATTTGATTTGTCCTCTCATTCTTTAATACTAAAGTTACGTTAAATTTCGAAGCTGAACACAATAACCGCAACAGCACGAAGCGATTATTTTGGGGCGAAGTCGTCGCCCGTATTGGCTTCGGTACACAAATTTGACTCTCGCTCTTTGTTCTTAATGTCAATATTTACGCCGTTACGTTCCCTACAACTTAGCAATTCATGTGCCAAAACAAATTAGAACGGTTTATATCTGTAACTCGCAAAATATAAATGTGTTAAACCAGATAAAGAAGCTAAAATCTAACTGCCAATTTGACAGTCAAAATTTTCTTTGCAAAAAAAAATTTGTGTTATGCTGGTATTATACTGAAGCTACTTTAAAATTCCTGAAACTGAACACGCAAGCGCAACAACGTGAAGCGGTTGTTTAAGGGCGAAGCCTCTCACCCTACCGGCTACGGTATAGTATAAGATTTTTGCAATCAGGTTTACATTTTACGATTTAATCAAATATGCAATTACAGCGTATTACAAAATATACGTAATCTACGGATAAAAAAATGATATAACGAAAAAAAGTTGTCTTGAGTCTGATATTATCCGATTCCGACAATTGCGTGGGTTCGTAAAATTGTGTTATACATTCTTAATGCACATATTCAAGCTGTTTTAAAATTCCTGAAGCTGGACACGCAAGCGTAGCATCGCGAAGCGGTTGTTCAAGGGCGAAGCCTATCGCCTTACCGGCTACGGTATAACGTGAGTCTGTTAAAATATATTTTTAGAATCAATAAATGTTTACAATCAAACAAATTAACCGTTTTATTTTGTCCGATTATCCGGCTAAGTTTCGAGCGATTAGGATATTGCCGCTTGATGGGGCGAGTGGTTTGGTTGGTTCTGAAGAAGTTGATAATTCTGATTCTTTAACGCTTAACGATTGCCTTCATTGGCAGATAGAGACACAGGCTGGCGTATTTTGTTTACGGCGTTGGGGCAATATTATGCCGGACAAGAGCCGGTTGCAATTTATCCAAGCGGTACTTTGGCAGGCGGTATTTGAAGGAATAGAGTTTTTACCTCTTCCGGTTGAGACGTTGGATCATAGCGGTTTTGTTACGTTTGGCGGTTCTTATTGGGAGCTTTTACCTTGGATGGATGGTTTTGAGGAGCCTCCGCCGATTCGGACGGCGGGTTTTGAGGATGAGGTTGCGAATGATTTCAAGATTTTGGCGGATCAACTCGACGATGTGGCAATTCAACCGTTTCGGATTGTATCTGCAATGATGTCATTGGCGCAATTTCATCTTGCGGTTTCGGCTTTTCCGATTCCGGATTCTTCGGTTGGGCGTTCGGAGTGTATCAATAATATGCTCGCGAAATGGCGCAATTGGATTGATGGCGGATTCAATGAGCTTTACCTCGCGATACGCAAACGTTGGAGTGTTTCGATTTCGGAGTTGTTGATAAATTTTGCCGAGACGGGTTTGCGGTTTCAGAACAACGCGGTTATTTATTCGGGTCAAATGTTATCGGATATTGGGAGATCAGCAAGGTTATTGGTTCAAATTCAACCGACGATTGGCAATTGTTGTTTAAGGCATTTAAGGTTTGACTATAACGGTGTTTGTGGAATGATTGATTTCAAGTTGGTTGGGATTGATTCGGTGGTAACAGATGTTGCGTCGTTATTGGGTTCGATGACGAGTCCTGACACGGAGGGTTGGAAGTTGGGTTTACGGGCTTATCAGCGTATCAGGCAATTTGACGATTACGAATTTTTCATGTTGAAATCGCTCTATCATTCAATGATTTTGATTGAGGGTTTGGATTATCTTGCGGATTTCTTCATAAAGGACAAACCGTTAAATGAATACCAAATTGACAAAATCACAAGCCGTCTCGAATATTGGAATCTAAGAATGGAAACAGAAAACCGCAACAGAAATTCCGCCTGATGTTCGATTACGTTTTATGCTAGATTTACTGGGGGGAAATTCCAAAAAACATTTTTAAAAATCAGCACGCAGACAACGCAGATTTGGAGAAGGACATTCGCGAGATCAGAAAATATACTCAAGCTATTTTAAAATTCCTGTAACTATTCAGTTGCTTTTAAATAACCACAGAGAGCACAGAGTTCACAGAGATAATTTTTTTGAATATGAAATAGACGAAAATTTCATTTTCAACTCTTTCGTATCTTTTCGTATTT
>JAIRWK010000186.1 GCA_031268995.1 Planctomycetaceae bacterium | reverse complement strand
TAAACCGTTTGAAATGTCCTCATATTCCGTCCCATACGGGACGGCGTTTTTTAACACCGTGTTTTCTACCAATAGTGCGTCCCTAACGGGACGCGGAATCACCCACCACTAACCACTTTTCTATCAATCACCATCATTTCCGTATCGTGCGTAACATAAGTAATTATTTTTGAGGGACAAAAGGGATAGAATAGACGAAGTAGCCGTTCATAAAAATCATCGAATGTTGAGGTATCTCTTGTGGTCGCTAAGATTGAGGCTGGTTTTACCGTCCCTTGCATCTCTTTTGTCCCTTTTTTCGTGATATCCTAACTCTAAATTATTTGTTCGCGCAACCGACCTCTTGTCAGGCTGGTTTTTGGGTGATACACTATCGCGGTTGAAATTTGGAAACGCTGTTGACTTAACGTAGAGTCGCAGCAAAACAATTTAAATTTTAGGAGATTTGTTATGAGAAAATTTGTTTGCATGTTGTTGGGGATTTCCCTTTTGACGGTCGCCGGTTGTGGTTTTACTACAACTACTACAACCACAACGACCAGAACAACGAAATCAAATGTGGTTGAAAGTCCTCAATTAGGAGGCGAACAAAAAACCACTGAACCGGCAGATGTAAAGCCAGTTGACGAGCCGAAAGATGAACCCCAAACAGGTACGTCGAATCCGCCGGAGTTAAAGTTTGAACCGGAGTCAACCTCGACTCCAGTACCGAAACCAGAGCCAGCGTCTGCGCCGACTCCAGAACCCGTACCTGCGCCGACTCCAGAGCCAGCACCTGCGCCGACTCCAGAACCTGTACCTGCGCCGACACCAGAGCCTGCACCTGCGCCAACGCCAGAACCCGCTCCTGCTCCAACGCCAGAGCCTGCTCCCGCGCCAACACCAGAGCCTGCACCTGCGCCGACACCAGAACCCGTACCTGCGTCAACTCCAGAACCTGTAACTGAACCGAAGGCGGTTTTTTTGGAATCTGGGTTGAAGGTTGCGAGAGAGGCGACGGAGGCGGATGCACCGCTTCCGGTGTTGACTTTGCATATTGCGGATATTGACAAGATTTTGGCGATAGCAAAAAATATTGCCGGAATTGCTGGAGTGAGTGATGAGGAGTTTGACGGGGTAGTTGATTCGATTTTGGGCGAGGTTGTCGGGGTAAACAGAACCGAGCCGATTGGGGTGGTGTTTCGTGCAAAGGGCGATGATTTTAGTGATCCGTTGTTTGTGTTGCCGATTGATGATTTGTCAAAATTGTCGATTCCGAATATGACATTTTTGCAAGTTGAGAAAATTGCGGACGGCAAGTTTCGTATTACCATACCGAATTTCAATCTAGTTGCTTATCAAAAAAAGGGCTATGCTGTCGCTGTTCTTGAGGCATCGACAACGCCGCTTCCTGCGAATCCCAAAACGTATTTTGCAGATATTGATAAGTACGCGATTGGCGTGAAAATTGATCTTGCCAATACCACTCATGATGCGATAGCCAAACTCACCGCGCCGTTTGCGATGATAATGGCAATGCAATCGCCTGAATTCGGGGAACAATACCAGCAGTTAATTGAAATTGCAAAATTTTATTTTGACGAATTAAAAACGATTGATTATGGCATTGGGATTGATCCTAAAACGCTTGACACGGAATTCGCTATTAAGATTTTGCCGGGAGCTAAGTCGAAAGTAATTTCAAAGGTTATTGAGGCGTATAAGAATCGAAAAACGATTTTTGGCGGTTTCAAAACTTCCAAATCCACCATACTCAGATATAACGAAGCGTATGATTTCGGCGGAAAGATGGAATTTCCGGAGCAACTAAAGACGCTCAACATGAAACAATATGATTTGATTTTTGACGGTATGCTTAAACAGATAGAGGAAGACTCCGAAAGCGAAGATGTTGTCAAACATGCCAAAGCTGCTTTGGATTCCGTTAAGAAGTTGTTAGCCCAAACATTTGAAGTAACGAAGTTTGATAGTGTTACTATGATCGATGTAGACGGAACGCTTCTGGCTGGAATGGTTTGGGAGGACACTGAATCGGTTGTTAATCTGATCAATTCAGCGTTAGCTTTTGTTCGGGCAAAAGGGGTGAGTGAAGGTGATGCTGAAGAAGTTGAGGATTTTATCAAGAAGAATTTAAAACAGAATTTTGAGAAGGCTTCGGGTTATGAGCTTTCCAGTTTGACGATTCCGTTTGGTGAGATTGTGGATGCGCATTTGCCGAAACTTGGCGAGAAGAGTTACACTTTTTTTGTTGCGGTAAAGGACAAAACGGCGGTAGTACTTGCCGGCGGATTTGATGCGGACAAGACAAAAACCGTTTTGAAAACTGCTCTGGAATCCACGACAGATTCGGTTCCGTTGACGCGACCTGATGCACAATTTGACCTGCAATTATTAGGGCAAGCCTTGAAAGACATAGGGCTTGACGAAATCGGCAAGGGGCAGGCATCGGAAGGAATTGTTGCGAAAACTCTTATTGACTTAGCGGCTGGTGCGGGCAACAAGGCTAAGGTGATCGGGAAAGACGAAGTTGAAGGAAATGCTTTAGTCGGATCGTATAAAATTGATGGAGGAGTTGTTGTAACGATCGTAGAGGCAATAAAACAAGTTCGAGCTAAAATCGCAGCCTCACAAGACGAAGACGATGAAGACGATGAAGAGGAGGAAGAGTCAGAAGTAGAAACTCCCGGTCGAATAATAATCCAAGAAGAAGAGGAGAATTAGACGAATAGGATTCAAAACTCAAGTAAACTCGAGTTGCTGTTTTAAAAGTCCGAAGTTGAACACGCAATCGCGGCATTGCGAAGCGGTCGTTCAATAGCGGGGTTCATTGCCCATGTCCGGCTACAGCACAATCTCCGAAACACAAGTAGTACACGTCGCAAGACGTGTATTACTTGTGTTTTTTTATGCTGTAGCCGACAGGCTTCGCCCCTGAACAACCGCTTCACGTTGTTGCGCTTGCGTGTCCAGCTTCAGAAATTTTAAAACAGTTTGAGTATATCTGGTGAATGTTTTCTATTTCTCGACAGCTTTTAATGTGGGGCTGAAAACGGTTTTTGTTGTTATCGAGATGGTTAAGTCTGTGGTTTCGGCGGAATCATATTTGCTGTCGATAATTGGGACAGGGTTTAATTTTTGGTCAAGGTCATTGGTTCCAGAGAAGTAAACTTTGTAATTGCCCTTCTTCAAACCTCGCCCGCTCGCATCCGTTTCAACTTGGTATGTGCCGTCTTTTTGGATAACGCCTCTGGCTTCGTAAGTACCGTTATTGAAGTTGATAAAACCTTTTGTTACAGGTGTACCGTCGTCAAGCGTTACCTTTCCGTTTACGTTAATTGTGTTACCGCAACCAATGGCGATAAGACAAAAACTTACGATGATGATTAGTTGTTTCATTATTATTTAATTTTTTTTGGGCTTGCTTTATACCGAAGCTGGTATGGGTGGTAGGCTTCGCCCTTGAACAACCGCTTTGTAATGCTATGCTTACGTGTTCAGCTTTGGGAATTTCAAAACAGCTCAAGTATATAAAATGGCAAGCGAATTATTTTTGGTAATAAAATCGAGCCGTCCGTCCTTAACGTCGATTGACGAATAAAGCGAACGACCCGACTCGGAAAAAAATACCGCAGCCGGTATGGGCGGTAGGCTTCGCCCCTGAACAACCGCTTTGCGTTGTTACGATTGCGTGTCCAGCTTCAGGAATTTTAAAACAGTTTGAATAAAACTTACGGGAAATTTAGCGATTCACCATTTTGAATAGTGGAAATAGCTTTCCAAACATTCAACGAAACTGTAAATTGAACAAACGCGCCGCTTCCGTCGCCTTTGGCAATATTTACACCTCCACCATGATTTGAGTTTGCCGATAACGTGGAATCGTGGCAATAGGACAAATTATTTTTGTCCGCAACCGTCGTTGACATTGGCGGGTTATTTGTGAGAAATCGCGGACTTGGATAGCCTGCGACAAGAGCACAATTCCCGTTTTGGTCATATCGATGCCCCCCGCAACCACACGTTTTTTGGCTTGTCCGCCCTTCGGAAAACATCATAGTATTCGACGTACCGTCGGGAACAAGCAAATCGCCGTTTTTGAAATGCTCTTTATTTCCGTAACCTTCACCGATACCACATCCAAAATAACCGGCAGTCTTATTGTTGCCCACATTCTCCGAACCGCAACACATAAGATAATTCGTCGGCGTTAAACCGGTTTCGCCTGCCTTCTGTTGATTCGAGGTGAAGGATGGGCAAATAAAAAGGCTCAAATTACCAATTTGATGCAAGGAATCATTGCCGTTGCTCTTGGTTAGTAAATCGAACAAAGCAACTTGCTCAATAAAAGGTAATAACGGAAGAAAAGCCGTCCCGCCATTGTCTCCGCCTGACCAACCTCCAGCTACCGTTTTCAATTCGTCATGATACGAATCTGGAAAGGCATTGATTTTGGCGGGAATTTTTTGCGCGTTGGCATCGGCAAAAATATGAGCAGCAAGCGATAACTGTTTAAGTTTGCTGCTGCATTGCATTCGCCTTGCTGCTTCACGCGCCGCTTGAACAGCGGGCAACAAAAGGGCAATCAAAACACCAATAATGGCAATGACCACCAAAAGTTCAACAAGAGTAAAACCCTTGCGAACAATTTTTTCGTCCCGCAGACACGACGTTTCCGACAAGTTATACGAGACAATTCTTTGAGCGTTCCGGCAAGAATGATATCTTGTATTCACGCTTCCTGTAATATTTTTACCTCCCTCACAAAAGGTAAAAATTCCAATCGACTCTTTCATTTTTATATCTCCTATGTTTTGAAAGATGTTGAATAAAAAGATAAAAATCAACGTGATTTTCATCAGTCAGCGCAGTGACCAATGATAGGTTGTACATCGAGGAAAGCCTTAAAAATAGTGGAAAATTTAAAAAATTTTTTGCAATCGACCTTACTCAAAAAAACACGAGAACACATCAATTATGCAATCACACAACAATTCTTTTTTTACATAAAAAAACTAGAATAAAAATTTTTTAGATAGAGAAATAAATTAAAATATTCGGCGTTCAGCTAGACAGAATGGCTATAAAAAACCACGATTTTTGTTTGTAGAAAAGTTCATCTTCGGCGATTCCGAAGATAAACTTGTTACTGTTAGAAGGTTGAATTGAAAAGTAGAAAAAATATTTCAATTCAATTTTATTCAATAAATTTTAAGAAATCATAATAAATCAATCTTGTCCTATCTTAATCGCGCAGCGACACTTTCGCCGTGTGCAGTCAACCCCTCTTTTCCCGATAACGACTCAACACAGTCCGCATAAGCCGCCAATCCTTTTTTTGAAAATGACATGACACTGCTTGATTTAAGAAAATCGTTGCATGTCAATCCGTTTGCAAATCGTGCGGTACCGCTTGTCGGCAACACATGCGAAGGTCCCGCCGCGTAATCTCCCACCGCAGCCGGTGAATAACTACCGACAAATATTGCTCCCGCATTCAATATTTTATCTGCCAACAACTCCGCATTTTGTGCCGCAATAATCAAATGCTCCGGCGCAATTAAGTCTGTTATTTTGCATGCATCAGATTCGTCTTTAGCGATGATTATAGCACCGAATTTTTCCAAACTTGTCTTCGCTAAATCGCCGCGTTCAAATTTGCTGAATTCTTTGGCGATTGTATTGACCAACGTGTCCACTGCTTTTTCATCCCACCCGACAATAATACACACACCCGGTGAATGCTCCGCTTGAGCAAGAATATCGTAAGCGACGAATGCAGGATTAGTTGCTCCGTCAACAATCACAACCAATTCGCTCGGTCCCGCAATCATATCAATCCCAACATCACCATTGACAAACCTTTTCGCCAATGAAACAAACATATTGCCCGGGCCGACGATTTTATCGACAGCCGTAATTCCATCTACACCATAAGCAAACGCCGCCACGCCTTGTGCGCCGCCCATTCTGTAAACTTCAGATACGCCGAGTTCGCGACAAACCGCCAGCATATCGACATTGTACGCGCCAAGTTTTGTCGGCGGCATCATAACCGCAATTTCATTTACTCCAGCAACTTGCGCCGGAATAATAGTCATAAGAATTGTTGAAGGATACGCCGCCGCACCGCCCGGTACACAAACCCCAACACGCCGAAGCGGACGATAACGCTCACGAATATAACCGCCGCCAATCTTCCAAGAAACATTTTTGTTGCGCAAAATCTTTTCTTGAAATGTTCTTATATTTTTGCCCGCAAAACGTATCGAGTCTAAAAACTTCGCATCAGCTTTTCGGTGTGCCGCCGCAAGCTCATTTTTCGTTATCCGAATCGTTTTCGATGTCAACTCCGCACCATCAACACGCAACGTATAATCAAGCAAAGCCTTCAAGCCGCTCACGCGAATATCACAACAAATCCGTTCGACAACTTGTTGCGGCGATATTGCTTCGCCGAATATTTCTATTGTCCGCTGCCGACCGGCTTCACTAACAATATTGCCCCGTGAACTCAACCGCTCACGCAAAACCGAAATTTCCCGCCGAACCAAACTACTGTTCTTGCGACCATCTATTCTATTTATTTTCATTGTCTTTAAATTTTTATACCGTAGCTCTCCGCACAACATACCGGTTTCGGTATAATTAATTTTTTGGTTTAATTGAGTCAAAATATCTACGAATAATTCGGCGATGACCAAACGGAATAGGTTCAATTTCTAACACCGTTTCCATCTGCTTATGATATTGCAAATACAAATTTTGGTACTCATAACCGCCCACACGCACCGTACCCAAATCGGGAATAACTTCAACCAATTCGACTACGTTTTTGTCCTCTGCGTTACTTCCCGCGAGATTAATTTTAACCGCAGAATCATCAGACAATACCGCACGTTCATCCGTTTCGTCAACTTCACGACCTTGCGGTTCATCGCCGATATTATTACCCGCGATGTTGCTGGCATTGTTGTTTGATTTTTGGTTTGATGAGTTGTCGATATTATTTTGCCCTGCCGCAAACATGCCGCCGTCCGACGACTTTAATTCGTCATTGTACGCATCAATTAAACGGGCTTTATGTTGGGCAATTTCATCAAGTTGCCGTGTCAATTCTGTGAGCAAATTATTACGGGCAAATTGTTGTCTGTATTTTTGCGCAATTTGTTCAGTCAATGCAGAATTTTCTTTTTGTCTGTAATCAATTTCGTTTGCCAACTTACGAGTTAGCTGTTCTAATTCGTTTTGATTACGTCTTCGCATTTCGTCTGCCGCGTCACTCAACCCAGCACTAACACTATTTCGCTCAACCGTATTCATGTTATTAAAATCTTCGCTCGCAACAGATTCAATCGCCGCCGCTGCTTTATCGTAATTTCCATTTTTGATCGCCGCAGCCGCGTCTCGCAATATGCCGCCATTGTCAAACGCTTTCGCCATTGCTTGAAATGAGAGATTGTAAGATTGAGCGTCAAGATCGGTTGCCGCGTGTTTCACGGATTGCTCAATTTCAGACAATGCCGAAATCGAATCCGCTAATGTTGCCGAATCCGCCAAACGCTGAACACCACGCTCAACCTCAACTCGTAACCGCTCATTAATTTGACGCAAATCATCAGACAAATCAATTCGTTCAAGTGTTTGGCGATTTTGCGCAGATGGATTCGCGTTATTATTGCCGCGAATATCAGCAACCGTTTTTTGAATAATATCGTTTGTCGTTTTAATTTTATCGGCGGTTGAATTTTGTACGGAGTCTGAATTGGTATAATTGGCGGGCAAACTTGCACCGAACATCAACATAAAACCACAACCATAACTCGCCAACACAAAAAATATTGCCGGAATAATCTTGATTCCCAATCGATACCGCACCACTTTTGCCGGATCAACTGTTGAAATATAATTTGCCGTGTCCTCAAGTTGAAATTGCTTCATCGGTGTTATTTCGTAGCGATTACAAATTTGAATAGCCGTCAAAACACGGTCTTTGAGTTTGTAATACTGATCGATTTGGATTGCCGATTTGATCTTTTGTGCTGAACTGAAGATCGCAATAATGACACCAAAACAAACCGCCAATAAATTTATTATCGTAACAAAAATTAATGGACACAAAAACGGTTTGCCCAAACAGAACCAAACACCCAAACCAATAATCAACAATAAATTCACACACAAAACCACCACAGTAATCAAATCAATTACTCGCTGAACCCAATTGCGAAAACAAACCCGACCAACAATAAGATCAATTATCTTTTCATCCACAATTATTTTAATCGCTTTAAGAGAAGGTCTTTTATACCGTAGCCGGTAGAGCGATAGGCTTCGCCCTTGAACAACCGCTTCACATTATTGCGCTTGCGTGTTCAGCTCCATAAATTTTAAATTAACTTGAGTATATCTTTGGGGCAAAATATTTTTGAAGGACATAAATGACACGAGGGACGCAAGGGACAAAATAGTAGTTCACACAACACCATTGAGGGAGCTTGCTAAAACCTTAATCATTGAGTGAACGATTACTTTGTCCTCTTTGCCCCTTATGTCTTTTACGTCCCTTAAACAGAAAACACTTTGCTTAACTAAAAAACGAAAATATGTAACACCACAATTGCGGCGATCAATACACATACTCCGGCTCCAATTAAACCAAATTTTGTCCAATTGAAATCTTTGTTTTCTTTCTCGTTTTTCGGGGTGTCAATTTCCGGTACAATTGCGCCTCTGGATTCTAGCCAACCCGCGATTTCGTCAAAATTATATCGTCTTGCCAAAGTGAGCGGAGTTTCGCCGTGTATGTTGACGGCGTTTATATTGGCTTCGTGGAATAACAAAAAATCAAAATCCTCAAAATAAAGTTTGTGCTTGACGGCAAGAAGAAACGCCGTCCAACCTTCATTATCACTCGCGTTGACATCCGCGCCATTCATGACCAAAAACGCCAAAACATCCGTACACAAATCACGTTTGATCGCAAAATGTAACGGCGTTTGCCCGTCGTTATTTTTCGCGTTGACATCCGCACCCATCGAAACCAAAAACTCAAACGCCTCAACATATAAATCATTTTGTGCCGCAAAATGAAGCGGCGTAAATCCGTCATTGTCCCGCGCGTCAACCCTCGCTCCTTGCGATACCAAATAACTCAAAACATCAACATTAATATCCCACCGAGTCGCCGCAAGATGCAACACCGTTGAACCCTTTTTGTCTATCGCATTTATCTCTGCACCTTGCGCAACAAGAAATTTCAACACGTCAACCGACGCATTAAAAAGCACTCCCCAATGCAACGGCGTCCAACCGTCCGTGTCTGTCATAATTGTTGCGCCTTGGGAAACGAGATATTGAACTATCTCAATCCGCGACCCGCTCTCCATCGCCCAATGCAACGCGGTTTCACCGTAAACATTAACAGCATTGACATTCGATCCTTGTGAAACTAAGTATTGGATAATTTCCGTTTTCGGATTCCAACGAGTAGCCCAATGCAACGGAGTCCAACCATAATTATCCGCCGTGCTAACATTCGCGCCTTGTGAAACGAGAAACTTTGTAACGTAAACATTCGGATTACCTCTTGCCGCAAAATGCAGCGGCGTTGCCCCGTTATTATCGAGAGCGTCAATACGTGCACCATGCGAAATAATATACTTCAACACCTCAACATTCGGATTGTACTTCGCGCCAAGATGCAACGGTGTCGCCCCGTTCTTATCAGTGATGTCAATGCTTGTACCTTGCAAAACAAGAAATCGCAACACTTCGACATTCGAGTTCTTCGCCGCAAGATGCAACGGAGTCGAACCAGTCTCATCGCGGACATTTACACTTACGACTTGCGAAACGAGATATTTCAATATTTCAGAGTTAGAATTATAAGCGGCAGCCCAATGTAGCGGCGTTGAACCGTTCACAGCATCAATATCGACACCAGCTTCAAATATCGCTTTTACGGCATTCAAATCCTCACGTCTGATTGCTTGTTGCAATTTATCGAGTATTGCGGAATATCGCACACTTACGGCTTTTTCGGTATTAGTTACCGCAATGTTAGTTTCTTGTGGTATTTGTTCTTTCATTTTAGGTTAGCGGTTTTATTGCCGCTTTTAGGGGTTAATATTAAATTTAATAATAATTGGAAATAAATTGCGATTATACACTGAAGCTACTTTAAAATTCCTGAAGCTAAACACGCAAGCGCAACAACGTGAAGCGGTTGTTCAGGGGCGAAGCCTATCGCCTTACCGGCTACGGTATATTTTGTTATAGATAAAAATTGGATCGGCGAATTGTATGAAACCAGTAAAATATGTTTCAAAATATCTTGAAAACCGATTATGCCTGCGATGGCATACTATTTCTTATCTTTAATTTTATTGCCGTCGGATTGTGAAATTCTGCCAAGCGTTTCAAGTATGAGATCGGGCGGCGAATCCAGAATCTTGTTCAAATTATGTTGATCGGTTTTACTTAAAGTTTCGGCTAATTTTCGTACATTATCTTCTTCTTTAACCATCGTAATCGCTGTGGATAAAGACGGATTGGATACGGCGGAGTATGGTTGGTCGGCATCAAGTTGTTTTTTCAGCAACGCGATTTGATCGACACGTTCCGCCAATGTTAAATTAGTTCGCCGAATAGCAGCCTTCTCGTAAGTTTGCAACGCCCTAACCCACGTATAATAATTGCGCAACGTAATATACAATTCTCGGCTTCGCGGCGCACGCTCAATACTTTCGTGTATTTTTCTGAGGCTATTTCGTTTTTCGATATTGAGTTGGCGAAATCTGCTGTTGTTCCAGTAGAAGCGGTTGTACAACGTTTTGTCCAAATTTTCCAATTGCGACGCGCGGCGTTGTAGTTCGGCGAATGTCGGATAAAGTGAAAACGCATCAATGATTCTGACTTGAGACGACGGCAAAAAATCGTTCGGATCAATTTTTTCACCAGAAGCAGAAGACGGCAAAAACACACGACTCTCCGTCAAAAGACGTAACAACGAAAGCTCAGGATCCTCGTCAAGAAGCATGAGATATTGATCAAGACGTTCAATGATTGGCGATTCGATACGGAGCATAAAATTGTCATCCGGCGCAAGCCGTTCGCCAAACCGAAACGAGAAAAAAAATAAAAATGAGGCAAACAACACAAATAAAGTTAAACGCAAAAAACGAAATCGCCGCTCAGGACGCAATTTTTTTACATCACCATTCGGCTCCCGAACCGATGCAATCACAGTCTCAAGTGTAGTTGCGACCAGTTGTTTATCCGTTTTGAATTTGTCAAGCAAATCAAGGCATTCCCAATCGCGTTCAAGTTGAGCTAATTTTTCACGCAATTCAGGTTCGCGCGCCAACCGCTCCTCAACATCACGCCGAGAATCAATCGACAACTCACCATCAAGATACTCAATAAGTATCATTTCATCAGTATATAATTCGGACAATTTTTTTGAAATTAAAGTTAATAAAGCTAATAAAATTAAGGACAAATACACCGCATTCGATATTCGTGAAGCCCATCGCCCATATCGGCGACGGCATCGTAGCGGGGCGATATTCTAATTTACAGCAGAATTACTGTCAATAAGCGGAAAAATTTTTACGTTGAGATTTAAGCAAGTCGCGGCATTGTGAAAGAAAATTAAGAGAAATTTCGCTTTGATAATCAGGATAACTCCAAGCCAACGATTCCCATTTTTTCTGCCTATAAATCAAAGTCGTCTCGGCAAAAATTCCGTTGGAAAGATAAATACGATGCGCGTGATCCTTCGTCGATGCAAGAATCAATTTGCCAAGATCAACATAACCCGGATCAAGATTTATTGGTCGCGGCAAATCAGTTTTATTTTCGTTACAAAAATCCGTTTCTAATTGATTGGTCACCAATTTTATTTTGGTTATATCGGATGGGTTGATTAAATTCTGGAATCCCCAGAGTTGTTTTTGCAAGGTTTGTCCCATGCTTGGGGTGTAATAATTTGTGAATTGGTCGAACCTGAATTTTGGGCTTTCGATAATAATTTTCCCCAATTCCGATTCGACCCTTTCACGCGCCCAATCGAACACCGGTTCAATTGAACTGAACACGGCAACAATAAGAAATACCGGTTGAACTTTTTTAATTTCTCCCATTTTATATTCAAACTAAAACTGTTAAAATTTTCCGAAACTGGGTAAACGAGCGTTATGAAGCGGTTGTTCAAGGACGAAGCCTACCACCCATGCCGATTACGGTACAACCGTTACAATTGTTAAATTGGGTTTAATTGATCTTGTTTTTTGGTCTGAGAGTGAAATTTTTTCAAACTGGAAGTTGATCGTTGCCGAGAAAAACAGTACAATACTGTCAACTTCACTTGAGGGATTCACAGTTTTACTTAGCAACTGATACGGGCGAAATTTTGTCCTTGTGCGAATGCTTGGCGTTTGCCGTGTTCAGTTTTGGGAGTGTTGGGCTAGCCGTCAACGCGATTGGCTTGTCAGTATATCAGAAATTGCCGACAACAAAACAGCCGGTAACAACAACAGTAAACAATGTCACTTTTTCAACCAATAATTGCAACCGCTTTTTCAAACTACGGAGTATTGCGTGGTTCGTATGCGTACCGTGATTCTGACAACACGGTTGGCGGTGCTTTTGCAAGTAAACGGTTGAATAACGCCGACAAAACAAACTCGGCTTCTGAACCGCAGAAAACGAAACCCGTAAATAATCCCGATGCCGGAAAAATAAAAAATACATCTGGCGACATTCTCGACATTTCGGACAAAAGAAAAACAACATCCGAGTTGTCCGGTGCTTATGTATCCAGATCAAATAACGTTGCGGAAACAAATAAATCCGATCAAAGCGAATTTAAATCAAGCAGTATTGAGACGCAAGACACGCGTATTGATGTTGCCGATTCGTCGCCTAAGACGTTGAGTGCTGCTGAGGAATCGAGCGATGTTGCGGACAAGGAGTTGAGTTTCAATGCAGACAGTAAATTGACGGAGGAGGAAACGGAACAAGTTCGCAAGTTGCAGGAACGCGATGTCGAAGTTCGCCAACACGAAGCCGCTCATTTGGCGGTTGCTGGTCAATACGCGCAAGGCGGCGCGGAATACACTTTTCAAACGGGTCCCGATGGTAAAAAATATGCGATTGGCGGTTCGGTTTCAATTGACGTGAGCGAAGTTGAGGGCGATCCTGAAGCGACGATTGCAAAAATGCAACAAGTCGCCGCCGCCGCAAATGCACCGGCTGAACCATCAAATCAAGACCTAAAAGTTGCCGCCGCCGCGAGAAGCACCGAAGCAAAAGCGAGAATGGAACTCGCAAAGGAAAAAGCCGAAGACGTAAACACGCCCGAAAACGAATCTGCGGAAGTTGCAGCCCCAGAAAGCAAAAAACCAAACTCGCCCCTCGCCCAATCCGCCGCGACAAATAAAAACAATTCCCAACAAACAACAACAGATAAAATTCTCAAATCCTTCGTTACCTCCGCCTACACAAACCAAAGCACCTTGTCAAGCAATATGAAAAACGGAATCAATAGAGTCAATATTTTCGTCTAAAATATATCATAGCTGGATCATTTTTTGACATTGAAGACCAATTGGACAAGATTCATGTGTTGAATAATTTTATTGTTTGTCTTAATTCTCTTGTGAATTGGGATATTTTTATTGATTTTTCGGCGATATTGCGTTCACCGCGTGATCTTCCCCAATGCGGTCAAAGTGCAATTTTCTGAATAGGAATGCGAAACCTAGTTACCAACATGAGGCGGGCAATATATTTGTTGGGGTAAAATTCAAAAGAGATACCGCACAAATTCCCAAAAAAATATTCCAAAATATTCCAAAAACAACTCAAAAAAAATAAAATCCATGAATTAGTACGGTATTTAGAAAGTCCCTAAATTTTAAAAACCGACCACAAATAAAGATAAATGGAGCTTTTAGGCTTTTTCAAAAAGAAACAAAACGTGCAGACAAACAACGACAGTTTGACTTTGGAACAATTGCTTCAAAAGGCGACAACAAAACCTGCTTTTAGAGCAGAATTTTACAAACGACTTTTGACAGACGAACTCGTTGTAATAACCCAAAATTCAAATCTGACAGAAGGCGGTCAAACTTTACAGAAAGACTCCTCCATAAACATCGTTTCTTATCCAGATGGAAAAATTCCTGTATTTACTTCAACAGACAGAATTTTTGACAAAGGTGTAACAAAAGAACAAGTGGAATATATACGACTAAAAGGCGAAAATTTATTCGGACTTTGCAAAAGTACGACTTTCCTGCTTAACCCATATTCTGACTATGGAAAAGAATTATTGCCTGATGAAATTGAAAGTCTTTTGAATGGGACTATTGGGGCTGACACAACAAAAATATTGACCGTAGAAGAAGAAACAAAAGTGCAAATTGGACAACCCGCAAAATACCCAACAGAAATTGTCAATGCACTAAAAAAACTATTTTCAGAACGTTCAAATGTAAAAGCGGCTTACTTAGGTTGGATTTTCAGTTCTGAAAGTGGCGAACCTCCACATTATATATTTGCACTTGACACAGACGGAAAATATTTACAAAGTCTGGCACAGGAAGCAGGTTTTATAGCAAAGCAATTTTTAGAACAACGTGAATTTGTTGACTTTATAACAATTGACAGAGATAGCGGTCTCAGTGACTATTTCTTAAAACAGACAAAACCTTTTTATAAACGATAAAAAACTGGTAATATACTCAAGCGGTTTTAAAATTCCTGAAGCTGAACACGCAAGCGTGACAACGTGAAGCAGCTGTTCGAAAGCAAAGCCCACCCATACCGGCTTCGGTATAAAATATGTAATTCGTTAC
>JAIRWK010000177.1 GCA_031268995.1 Planctomycetaceae bacterium | reverse complement strand
AAATACGAAAATATACGAAAGAGTTGAAAATGAAATTTTCGTCTATTTCATATTCAAAAAAATTATCTCTGTGAACTCTGTGCTCTCTGTGGTTATTTAAAAGCAACTGAATAGTTACGTCAAATTTACAAAAAATATACTCAAGCTATACCGACTACGGTATAAAAATTGCAATACAATATCGCAATAAAATGAAATTGATCTCAAGACAGAAGTATTGATATTGTAAATATTTATTATTCGTCTTGTTTTCGATGTTGAGGATTTGTTTTGCAATGTTTCCGTTCTATGTCGCGCGGAACGGCGTACAATAACGATTTTTTCAATTCAATACAAGATCAAATTTGAGAGAGAATCACAAAAATATATACCTTAGCCGGTATAAATTCGATCCGCGATCATTTTTATACTCAAGCCGTTTTGAAATTCCCGAAGCGGAACACGCAAGCGAAACAATGTGAAGCGGTTGTTCAAGGGCGAAGCCTATCGCCCTACCGGCTACGGTACAGAATCTGCGTCGTCTGCGTGCTGATATTTTTTAAAGAGGTAAATTATTCATCTCATTCATCATTATCAAAAAATTTGTACTTAAAAATTGCGATTAGGGTACTGATGCCGTCTTTCCAAGTAATTTTTTTTCCTGATGCGTAATTTCTACCGTTGTAGTTGACTGGTACTTCGTGGATGTGTAATTTTCGTTTAGCGATTTTGATTGTTATTTCTGCTTCGATGTCAAATTTATTACTTTTTAGGGGGATAGATTTGATGGTATTGCTATGGAATGTTTTGTAGCAAGTTTCCATATCGGTTAACTTGAGTCCGGTCAACAAATTTACCAAAAACGTCAATAATATATTCCCGAATTTATGACAAACGAATTTAACTTTTTTTGACTCTGATTTGCAAAATCTGGAGCCGTAAACGGCATCAGCTTTATTTTCTATTAGTGGTTTGAGCAGATCGCAATAATCGTTTGGGTTATATTCGAGGTCGGCATCTTGGAAGACGATGTAATCACCATTTGCGGCGTTTATGGCGAGTCTGATTGCTGCGCCTTTACCTTTATTTTTTGGTTGTGTGAGGGGTTTTATTATGTTGTGGTATTTTTTGCAAAGTTGTTTAATAATTTCGGGCGATGCGTCTGTTGAAGCATCATCAACTATTATTATTTCCTTGCCAAACCCGTCCGGCAACTCACCACCAACCACACCTTCAACCACCCGCTCAAGTAAATCCATTTCATTATAAACCGGAATCAAAATCGATAATGTCGGCATGAATACACTAAAGTTATTTTAAAATCTATGAAATTTAACGTCCATATTGGCTTCGATATACGTATTCGAAAACTTCCAAGTTAAACTGAAGCTATACTCAAGCTGTTTTAGATTTCATTTTTTTGTTGAAGGTTTGGAATTTTTCAGTTAGTAGAGTACGTAGTTTATCGCGGAATTTTTTTTTGCAACGAAAAAATCCCTTACATGCCGAAACAAAATCGTCAAACTTTTCGTAATACTTATTGTACAATATTTTCTTCCTAAAAAATTTCCACAAACGTTCAATCACATTTAAATTCGGAGAATAACCCGGCAAATAATGTAACCTTATCTTATACTCAAGCTGTTTTGAAATTCCCGAAGCTAAACACTCAAGCGTAACAATGTGAAGCGGTTGCTCAAGGGCGATGCCTATCGCCCTACCGGCTACGGTATCATACCGTAATCAGCATAATCGGTCAAAAATTGCTATTACAAAACCGGTTGCGGTGAATGTTTTGCCGGAGGTTGTCTTTTTGAGGCATCTGAGCGGGAAAAAAACAGGAAATAGCAGTTCTTCTTTTGGCAATTGTCGTTCTACAATTTGGTCAAAATTCTGTTGAAAATATGCGAAAATTTATACCGAAGCCAGTATGGGCGATAGGTTTCGCCACTGAACAACCGCTTCACGTTGTTGCGCTTGCGTGTTCAGCTCCATGAATTTTAAAGTAGCTTGCGTATAACCTCATGGCATCAAACGGATATTTTTATACCGTAGCCGGTAGGGCTTCGCCCTTGAACAACCGTTTCACGTTGTTACGTTTGCCTAACGCTCTGCGTTGCAGGTTTACCGTAGCTTCAGGAATTTTAAAGTATCTCCAGTATATATAAAGTATCTCCGGTATATAATGACGAATTTCGCTACTGCTCAAATATACGTTAGCGTCAAGATGCCTCGAAAGTGCCTTTTCTTGTTTGGCGGTCAACATCGGTTGACGACCAACATAATTAAACTCACGAAGTTCCTCCTCGCCGCCGTGAACATACTTGTCAAAATAACTGCGAACCGTGTTAGCATCAAGCATAAGTATCTCAGCAACCGTTGAAATTGACCAACCGCTACCAGGCGACATGACAGCTTTCACGCGGTCTGCTTCTTTACGATCACGTAGCGTTCGGTGCAATGCCTTCAATGAGGCAACCTGACGCGATGATAATTGATAATTATCCATAAAACTACTCCTCTAACAGGATGATTCGCGAAGCATAACAATTTCATAATTCCAAGCAAGAGGAATTTCATCGTAGCCGCAATATACTTTAAAATTCCTGAAGCTGGACACGCAAGCGCAACAACGTGAATCGGTTGTTAAAGGGTGAAGCCTTCGCCCATACCGGCTTCGGTATAAAATCCCCAAAACCTGACGTCCATATCAGCTACGGTATAACGGTATATCATGATAGTCTGCATTTTTTCTCCCATTTGGTTTCCATTATTCGCCAACAATAACCAAACGGATCGTATATTTTTGTTTCCACGTGTATAGATGTGTCCAATAATTGCCTGAGTTCCTCTGCTTCATGGATTGTGTCAATATGCGGAAATGAACAGTCCGGTTCACCTAACTCTATTTGTAGCAACCCTTCTGGCAATTTGGGGACGATATTATCCTTGCCTATCGTACCGAAAAACAGAGGATAACTACACAACCCCATTAGGATTTCTCGTTTTTCTCTCTAACTCATGTTACGCAGAGCCTAAATCCAGCCTTGCCCTAGTTTTTCCATTTAACCTAAACCCAACCATTTTCAGCCGTTTTTAGGGCATTTTTACACAAAAAATCCTTTTTGATGTGT
>JAIRWK010000172.1 GCA_031268995.1 Planctomycetaceae bacterium | reverse complement strand
GAAATAGACGAAAATTTCATTTTCAACTCTTTCGTATATTTTCGTATTTAAAATTCACCTCTGTGAACTCTGTGTTCTCTGTGGTTGATAAAAATTCTATCGACTGAATAGTTACAATTAATTTTCAAAAATTCCATGTGGCAAATATCTTTTACGCTCTTGAGTTGCCGAATTTATAGTGCGCATATATCCAATCGGCGAGCATCAAAATTAATGCGCAAATAGAAAATAAAAACCAAAATTGTAAATTGCTAAAATCAAAAAATAGTTGCTCATCGTTCCGATCAGACACGATATTTATATCGTTGTCAGCGTGTGCGGTTAGATTATTGTTTGAGTCCATTTTCAAAATAGCTTGCTCGCCGACGTTATAATTTTGTTCTAATTCGTTGTCCGCTCTGCTAAAATAATTCAACGCATTGCTGATCAAAATCGGAAAAGTTGTCTGCAACACAAAATCACCACGCGAAATATCCGCTGCAAAAACCAAATAATGGTTTGAATTTGACTTAATATTTATTGATTGATTTTCGTTACGAAAATTCCACGCAATATAAACCGGCTGATTTTCTACAGTTGCCAGTAAGATTTTGGGCGAGTTATTATCATTAAATTCACGTAAATATAATTTGCGCACGCCGGATAATTCTTTGCCTTGAAATTGTAAAAATCTTGTCAACAAAGAATCGTTTGCCTCAACTCCGATGAGCGACGGCGATGATATACCGAAGCCGGTATGGGCGGTAGACTTCGCCATTGAACAACCGCTTCGCGATGCTACGCTTGCGTGTTCAGCTTCGGGAATTTCAAAACAGCTTGAGTATAATAATTCGCCGACACCGAATAAATTACAATCATTTTTTGGATCAAAAATTATAACATTGCCCGCCGGTAATATTGGCGGCACATTTCGATTTATAACAAGCACAGAATCGCTCGGCACAATTTCGGGAATTTTCGTAATTCGTTCAACCTCGATTGGTTGACGCGACGAGAATATGTACGAATTCAATGCGTTCACAAGAAAAAAATTATATTCGCCGTAGTACAAAATTTTTCGCAATATTGGCGGCGACAAAATCGTGTACGCAATATTATGCTCAAGCTGTTTTGAAATTCCTGAAGCTGAATACGCAAGCGTAGCATCGCGAAGCGGTTGTTCATGGGCGAAGCCTGCCGCCCATACCGGCTTCGGTATATCTGCCGTAAAGGGATATTGAACATCAAGCTCACCGCGAACAACCACTTCATGTTGTTGTGATTGCGTGTTCGGTTTCGGGAAATTTGAAATGGTTTGAGTGTAACGTTTCACCTCGTGCGGATTCAATTTAACCGAAATCACATCAAGCAATCGCTCATCAACAAATACCCGAAACCGCGTCTCAATAACATCGTCCCCAAAATTAGTCAACTCAACAAATAATTCATAACACGATAAATCATAAAAAGATAATCGCGGTTGAAAACGTGTTATGCCAACGCCGGTATTGTTGGCAGGTTTCGCTGTCGAATAACCGTTTTTTGATGCAACGTTTGCGCGTTCGGTTTTTGGAATTTTAAAACGGCTTGAGTGTGTTACGGTTTGGGGTTGGATTTCGTTTGGCAGATAAACGGGATCAGACGCCGCCGCAATTAAAAATAAAACGATCAATAAACTCAAAATAAACGATAAAAAATAATACAACCTCCACCGCACCGAAATAAATTTAACACCGCTTTGCTCGACAGCTTCAAGCCAAAAAATATTCGTCGATACAATTATTTGACGCGGTTTTGCTTTTGAAAAATACATCAGAAAAATCGGAATCAATAAAAACAAAAACCATAATGCGGTTGGATTAAGTAGTTTTATCATAAAAATTTTAACCGTTGTTTGTAAATTATTCGGCACGCAGACGACGCAGATTTGGGAGAAGATATTCGTAGGATCAGAAAATGTATGTACTCACAGCACTATGAAATTCAGTTTTTATTTTTTTGACGGGATTTAGCAGCATATACAGGATTTTATTATATCCTGTAATCCTGTTATCCTGCCTTAAAAAGATGAATTTCATCGTAGCTACGGTATATGCCATTTTAGCCGTCCGTGAATGTGAATGTCATTTTCGTAAATTTTTATATTTGGATTTATCAGTTCGGGAGTTGAATCCATTTCGGATAACCCGATTCCGCCAATTACCGGTACCGCCATTTGACCGCCAACCAACTTCGGCGCAATAAACGCATGAACCTCGTCTATCAATTGCAGATCAAATAACGTACCAAATAATCGTTGTCCGCCTTCTACTAATACACTGGTTAATTTTCGTTGTGCTAAATATTTGAGCAAAAACGTAATTTGTTCGCGATAGGTTTTATTTGTTCTTTCAGATGTATTGTCTGAGTTATTATCGGTTTTCGGCGGCAATCTCAATACCTCACAACCCGCAGCATATAACTTGTCAACCCGCGCCGCATCCGCCTCCGACGAAACAACAACCAGTAACGGCACCTTGCCCGCCGTCCGCACAAGATTACTCTCAACCGAAATCATCGCCCCCGAATCCAACACAATCCGTAACGGCACCCGACTCTCCTCAAAACCACGAACCGATTCGCCTCTGACGGTAAGATTCGGATTGTCAAGTTTTGCGGTATTTGATCCGATCATGATAGCGTCGGCGCGTTGGCGTATTTTTTGTACGGTTAATCGTGATGTTTTGTTTGTGATCCATTTGCTTTTGCCTACGATAGTTGCAATACGACCGTCAAGCGTCATTGCCCATTTAGCAATTACCCAAACACGCCCATTCTCAATCGACATCAAATAAGACGCATTGAGATCACGAGCCTCACCCTCCAAAACACCCTCCATAACCTCAACCCCATTCGCACGCAAAATCCCAATCCCACAACCATTCACCAACTCATTCGGATCACGCATCGCAACAACTACACGTTTGATTCCCGCCTTCAAAATTGCGTCCGTACAAGGCGGCATCTTGCCATAATGCGAACATGGCTCAAGCGTAACATAACAAACCGCACCAGACGTAACATCGTTGCCAAAATTTTTAACCGCATCCGTAATCGCCTCAACCTCCGCATGAAAACCACCAAAACGCCGATGAAAACCAACTCCAACCAACTCACCACCACGAACAATCACCGCACCAACCATCGGATTAGGCTCAACAAATCCCTCTCCACCCAAAGCAGCCCCCAACGCAACACGCATAAAACGCTCGTCAACTTCACTACCAAAAATAACTTCTTCCATCATAAAACTCCCAATACATCACCCCCCCACTCCCACCAACATAACACAAGTTTATACCCAATTTCTTCAATAAAACAACTAATTCTTAAATATACTCACCTCACTATGAAATTCAATTTTTATTTTGTAACTATTCAGTCAAGAGAATTTTTATCAACCACAGAGAACACAGAGTTCACAGGGATAAATTTTTTGACAATGAAATAGACGAAAATTTCATTGTCAACTCTTTCGTATCTTTTCGTATTTAAAATTCTCCTCTGTGTTCTCTGTGTTCTCTGTGGTTATTTAAAAGCAACTGAATAGTTACTTTATTTTTTTTGACAGGATTAGCAGGATATACAGGATTTTATTATATACTGACAATCCTGTTATCCTGTTATCCTGTCTCAAAAAGATGAATTTCATCGTAGCTACAGCATACACTGAAAACTTGCCGTCCATACCGGCTTCGGTATAATCGTTTTAAGCGGAATTAGTGTAACGAATATTTTTCACAAAATAAATTGCGGCACAAAAAATATTATTTGAGAAAAGATTTTATGCCGATTAAGCGGGGCGATTTGGATTGCTCGTGTTTTTGAGTTGGGCAATCGTGCAAGGTGTGAGTTATACCGAAGCCGGTATGGGCGGCAGGCTTCGCCCTTGAACAACCGCTTCGCGATGCTACGCTTCCGTGTTCAGCTCCATGAATTTTAAAGTAGCTTGAGTATAAGTTTATCGTGCGGAGTTTTTCAAGTTTTTTTGGTTTATGTTACAGCTGAGCCAAAATTGATTTTTGGTAACTGTTCAGTTGATTTTAAATAACCACAGAGGACACAAAGAACACAGAGGGAAATTTTAAATGCGAAAATATACGAAAGAGTTGAAAATGAAATTTTCGTTTATTTCGTATTC
>JAIRWK010000118.1 GCA_031268995.1 Planctomycetaceae bacterium | reverse complement strand
ACATCAATTTTTGAAAAATAATATATGATACGATAATACAATAAAATTTGGCGTTTTTTGATGCTTCAACTCCTTTGATTTATACTGTGAAATGCCATTTTGCAAAAGTTCAGTTATTAATAATTGCGCCTGTGCATTTGTATATGCAGCCCGTTCCGATGGCGTCATATCCTTTGTTTCTACATAAATCTCTGCCCGTATCAAGTGTATTTCTTTTAAAGTTTTTGACTCATTCCTCATAAAACCATTATGTGTTATTTTTGTACATTATTCAAGCAATTTTTTTGTGTATGATATTTTATACACCAAATTTGGGGATATTGCCCATAACGTTTCGGCTGTTTACGACGTTTTGGTTAAATCTTTCTTGTCCATTCATTTTTAATTAAAATCCGCCAAATAGAAACGGTGTTTTATATTTTTGTACAATTATTTATCATGTTTGAGTCGATCTTTAACTTCTTGTCGTTTTGCTTTATTGAAGCGGTCGAGGGTTCCGACTAGGTAGCCGGTGATGCGGCGGATTCGTTCAAAGGGGATATCGCCTTCTTCGCGACCGCATTGCGGGCAAGAGCCTTTGATTACTCCCGTGTAACCGCAAACCGTGTCTCGATCAATCGGATGATTGATCGAACCATAACCAATGCCCGAATCACACATTGCATGAATGATCTTTTCAAACGCCTCAGGATTTCTTGTTACATCGCCGTCAACCTCAACATAAGTAATATGTCCGGCATTCGTCAACGTATGATACGGTGCCTCAATTCGAATCTTGTCCAAAATCGAAACATGATAATAAACCGGAACATGAAAACTATTCGTGTAATATTCCCGGTCAGTAACTCCTGCAATATTGCCGTAACACTCCTTGTCCAATTTGACAAACCGTCCCGATAATCCCTCCGCCGGTGTTGCCAGTAACGTAAAATTAAGATTCGTCTTTTTGCTTGTAACATCAAGATAATGACGCATATACGAAATGATTTCAAGCCCAAGATTTTGCGCCGTCTCACTTTCGCCGTGATGCACACCTACCAATGCCTTGAGCGTTTCCGCCAATCCGATAAAGCCAACCGACAACGTTCCATGTTTTAAAACTTCACGAACTTCATCATCAGCTTGAAGCCGTTCGCTGTCAATCCAAATTCCTTCGCCCATCAAAAACGGATAATTACGCGCCTTTTTCGCCGACTGAATTTCAAGACGCTCCAATAATTGCGCAACACAAAGATCAAGTTTGCGGTCGAGTTCTTCAAAAAACCATTCTGCATTTCCGTGTGATTTTATTGCGATTCGCGGCAGATTGATCGACGTGAAACTTAAATTACCGCGTCCCGGCGCGACTTCACGTTTCGGATCATGAACATTGCCGATCACTCGCGTCCGGCAACCCATGTACGCAATTTCCGTTTCGTATTTTCCCTCAACATAATACTTGATATTGAACGGTGCATCCAAAAACGCAAAATTCGGAAATAAACGTTTTGCACTTACACGGCACGCAAGTTGGAAAAGATCGTAATTCGGTTCGCCTTGATAACAATTAACTCCTTTTTTGACACGAAAAACATGAATTGGAAAAATCGGTGTCTCGCCACCGCCAAGCCCGCGCTCGTGCGCAAGCAATACATTTTTTGTAATCATGCGTCCTTCCGGTGTTGTATCCATTCCGTAATTTATTGTTGAAAACGGTGTTTGTGCACCGGCGCGGGAGTGCATTGTGTTGAGATTGTGGACAAGTGCTTCCATTGCCTGAAACGTCGCCTGATCAACTTCCTCTAACGATTTTTGCAACGAATATCCCTGACAATGTCGAATCGTCGTTTGGTCAAATCCGTTTTGCGACAACAAATCAAATTCACGTTGCAAGTATTCCGTATTCTCCTCAAGCCGAAAAATACAACTTTCACCAAGAATCTTTTTTTGAACCGAATCCGTCAACTCCCGAAAATTCTGTAGCGTTTTTTTATTAAAAACATCCGCCAACTCCAGCGACTTTGCAAGATTGCGCCGATAACATTTCCGAAACGTTTTTGCTACTCCCGGTGCAAGTCCGTAATCAAAATTAACGATACTTTGTCCGCCGTGTTGATCGTTTTGGTTTGACTGAATTGCAATACACGCGAGAGCAGAGTAACTTTGAATATCATTTGGTTCACGCAACACGCCGTGTCCTGTTGAAAAGCCGCCGTCAAAAAGTTTCAGTAGATCGATTTGGCAACATGTTGTTGTCATGGTTAGAAAATCGAGATCGTGAATATGAATATCGCCGTCGCGGTGAGCGGCGGCGTGTTTTGGGTTTAGGACGAACATTTCGTAAAATTGTTTCGCACCTTCACTGCCGTATTTTAGCATTGTTCCCATTGCGGTATCGCCGTTGACGTTTGCGTTTTCGCGTTTGATTTCGCTGTCTGCTGCGCTTTTGTATGTAATATCTTCAAACGTTCGCATTAACCGCGTATTACGTTCACGGATTCGCGATCTTTCCGCACGATAAATCATGTATGTTTTTGCTGTGCGGACGTGACCGGCTTCCACAAGAACTTGCTCCACAATATCCTGAATCTCCTCAACTTCCGGCTGCAACATTTGCCGCGCCGCAAGTTTTTCGTCAACAAGTTGAGCGAGTTTTAATAAATAATTTTCATCTCGATCCGCGCCGCAAGCGTGAAATGCTTTTCGCATTGCGTCGGCGATTTTATTGAGGCAAAATTTCATTCGCCGACCGTCTCGTTTAACAATAACCGACGTTAGCGGTTCCAAATGATTACGATTATGGGTTGTGTTTGTTGATTTGATAAAATTAGCTGTATGGGGCATTTTGACCATCCGTGTTTAAATATAAAAAAAGGTTAAAAAGTTAATAAAAAATTTTTTAAAAATACATTGAAATCCGTTTTTGTTATATCAATTTGTTGTAACATAATTTTCATAAATATACGTACATTTTTATATGGAAATTGTTTCTGTTTTTAGTTTATTTTTCAGCAGATATTCCGGTTTGGTTGGGCAAGATACTTCCTTGCAAATTATTAGCATTTATCTAGTTGGGCTATTGGGGGTTAAAATTTCCTTCTTAAAACACCTTCGTGCTTGTCCCTGTTCTATTGTAAGCCGTAAGTTTATTGACGTTACGACCAACTTGTCCGAAATTATACTAAAAAGTAACTGATTATCAATACGGGATTAAAAATCCTTCTGTTAGTTTTCTAAAAACATCAGGTACATTTTCCAAGAACCCCACAATCTCAAGCATCTCACAAAAATTGAGTTCTAAGAAAAAAAATAACCATTCAAGAAATATTATTGACAACCAGAGATCGCGGAAGGGAATTTTTTGAGAGTACATGTTGGTTACGATATATCTTTTCAAAAAAACCGTTTTGAGGTGTTGATGACAGCGATGTTTGGAGGACAACTTCGGCAGAAATTTCGCGTTACAAAATTGACGCAACGACCAAGAACATTTTACTTGCGAATTCCGATAGAAAATTTCCCAAAACCATTTTAAAAATCAGCACGCAGATGACGCAGATTTGTAAGAGATATTCGCAAGATCAGAAGATAGAATCTGATCCGCGATTATCCTTACAGAATCCGCGTTATTTGCCTACTGATTTTTTAATGGACAGAGTATAATTGAAACAGTTTTTGGAAGTTCCCCTGTGGTTGAAATATTATACTGAAGCTACTTTTAAATTCCTGAAGCTGAACACGCAAGCGCAACAACGAGAAGCAGTTGTTCAAGGGCGAAGCCTATCGCCCTACCGGCTACGGTATAACCGTTTGAAATATCCTCACATTCCGTCCCTAACGGGACGGCGTTTTTTTTAGTTGCATGTTTTCTTTATCAAAATCCAAATTCGCAATTTGAAAAGCGTCTTTACCGGCTTTCTCCCCACGTGAAGCCGCTCCCGATACACGCGCGAAGGCACGCATCCCGTTGGCAAGCTCGCCAACACTCGCGCCCGATTGTTGCGCGGCATAACCGATGAGTGATAATGAATGGGCGGACATACCCGTTCGTTGTGCAAGTTTGGAAAATTGATCGCCAAAACTGGCAAATTCCTTTATCGCATTGCTTAACGGCGCAGTAATGTATTGTGAAATCAAAGGCACAAAACCACCCAGTAGAACCCCCGCGTCCCTGAATTGGGCTAGCCAACCCTGAAATCCTGGTATGTTAACCGGACGGCTAGTAATGTTTGTTATTTCAGTATTTACGTTGTGTAATTGTTGAATTACACTGCTGTTATTACCGATAATGTCAATAACTACACTTCCTGCGTTTAAGTTAGTTGCCATTTTTTATAAAATATGAGTTACTTTTTTGAACTTTCGGGGTATAATACACGAAACAACGCGCAACAGTGCGCAACAACGTAAAACAGTTAAAAACCAAAGGAAAGGGGATACTA
>JAIRWK010000308.1 GCA_031268995.1 Planctomycetaceae bacterium | reverse complement strand
ATTTATACAACACAAGGCGCATTAGAAAAAGTTTCGTCAATTGACTCGCAAAACGCCGTCTTGAACGAAGTCAAATATGAATATGATGCGAATCTAAAACTTAAAAAACTTTATCAATCGTATTCTGGTTCTGTTACAACATCAACGCCGTCTCTCGAATACACGTATGACTCAGCACACGATAATCGCTTAACGAATGTTACATATCCAAGCGGAAAAACAATCGAATATAATTATGACTCGTTTGATAACGTAACATCAATAAATGAAGGAACAACGCCGTTAGTTTCGTATTTATACGATGGCTCCGGTTCGCCAATGCAAACGACCTATAACCAGCCGAATGTTACATTAACTTATGCCAACGGCGGACTCGACCGTTACGGACGAATTGTCAATCATTCGTGGGTAAAAAATAATAATGCGTTGGTACATATTGTTCATGGTTATAATTACGCAGGAAACCGACTTTATCGTAACGATCTTGTTCAATCCGCGAATTCCGAACTTTACGGTTACGATAATTTAGGACAGATCAAAACCTTAAATCGCGGTGAATTGAACTCGGCGCAAAATGCCGTTACAACAGTTAATCACAGTGAATCGTGGAATTTTGACAAAACCGGCAATTGGTTACAATACACGAAAAACAACACAACCGAAAACCGTACCCACAACGCCGCGAATGAATTACAAGGAATTGCAACTCACGATGCCAATGGTAATATGATTTTAATGCCCGGCTTGAAGGGAAAATACGACGCGTGGAATCGACTCGTTGAAGTGCGCGGTTTAAACGATAATTTAATTGCTCAGCACGAATACAACGGTCTCAATCAGCGAATCAAAAAGACTGTCGGCTCAACTGTTACAAAATCGTTCTTCAACGAAAATTGGCAGGAAATCGAATCACAAACGGGAAGTGAAATTACCTCGTATATCTGGGGATTACGTTACATCGATGATTTAGTGTTACGAGAAAAAGGCGAAGAAAGATTATATTCCCTCGCCGACTCAAACTGGAATATTGTAGCAATCTGCGACGCTTCGGGAGATATTCAGGAACGTTACACCTACGATGCGTTCGGGAAACGGAACATTTTCGACGCAGATTTTACGGAAAAAACGGAAACAGAATTCGATTGGAACAGAGCATTTACAGGACAGGTGTTAGATGCGGAAACAGGGGTGATGTTGTACCGCGAGCGGTATTACGAAATTCAATTTGGTAGATTTGTCAATCGAGACCCCATCGAATATTGGGCAGAAGATGCAAATCTATATCGTTATATATTCAATGTGCCCATCGATGGACTTGATCCTGAAGGATTAAGTGTAGTATGGGATTGGGTGGTTTGGTTTTGCTGGGTAGATCAAGAACCGCATTCACAGCCTGGGACCTTGGGTTATTATGCAAATGAACCAAGTTATCCAGGCGGAATGTCCCGGCAAAATAGAATTAATGCAAGTAATTATTTAGCAGAAACATTTGAAGAGGGGATTGATTATACGCAAGACGCTGTCATTGGTGTAGCTATTGGTGGAGTATCCGGCAAAGTCGCCGGAAATTTAATTAGCGGTACATTAAAAAAATCAGATTCATACGCTTCAGAGTTAGCCAATAAGACGTTTGCGGAACTCCAAAAAACCGCGTCGGGGAAAGGACCTATGGCGATAAAATCTAAAAAAATGTTGAAATTAATTAAAGAATCAAAGAGACTCGGAGAAAAACAAGGGGGAAAGCCCAAACGATAGATTGAAGCCTTAATAGGAATCATGTACAAATTTATTTATTTTTCTGTTTTTGAAAACAGGAAAATTCTCTCTAACTGACTACAGGTCAATATATTATAGAGCTTACAAAAATTCCATTAAAAATAAAGCCAGCAGTTACCCGATCACATGAAAAATAAATCGTTACCTTCTCTGAAAAATATTCAAAAAATTCGAAAGCTTTGTAGAAAGGGGGACTACAACAAAGCATTGGAATTCCTTGATTCAACGGTACCTGACGAGGGATATACAGAAGAAATTTTGATTTGTAAGGCTAATCTCATTGAACTTGCTGATACAGATTATTCTTTACAAGATGTAGAAGATATATTGATTATTGCTAGTAACAATTATCCTGATTCGGCTGATGTTCATTTTGAGATGGGTAAATTTTTAGAAATAATTAAGGGTGACACGAAGAATGCATTAAAATGTTATAAACGAGCCAGAATGATATTAGAAAACGATTTAAATAAAGTTGTGGAGGCTATCGGTGAGTGTGAAAACGAAATATAAAACTTTGCATCTCTTGCGATTGTCCGAGAAACTTGAAAAGTCTTGATATTTCCAGTATGATAATTGAACTCGGGATAAAATTTTGACAACGTTGTAAAAAAATGAGGCAAACAACCTATAACCTACTAAACGTTTCACTAACTTATGCCAACGGCGGACTCGACCGTTACGGGCGAATTGTTAATCATTCGTGGGTTGAAGACAGTCAACCATTGGTACATATTGTTCATGGTTATGATGATTCGGGAAACTGGCTTTATCGTAACGATCTTGTTCAATCCGCAAATTCAGAACTTTACAGTTATGATAACTTGGGACAAATCAAAACACTGAATCGCGGAACGCTTAATACGAATCAAACGGCAGTAACAACGGTCAATCACAGCGAATCATGGAACTTCGACAAAACAGGTAACTGGTCTCAATACACAAAAAACGGTAATGTTGAAAACCGTACCCACAACGCTGCCAACGAATTACAAGGAATCGCAACACACGACGCAAACGGAAACATGATCCTAATGCCCGGCTTAAAAGGAAAATACGACGCATGGAATAGACTCATCGGAGTGCGTGATACTTCGGACAATTTAATTGCAATTTATGAGTACAACGGCTTGAATCAACGAATTAAAAAGACAGTCGGTGCAACAGTTACAAAATCATTCTTCAATGAAGACTGGCAAGAACTAGAATCACAAACGGGAAACGAAATAACATCATACGCCTGGGGGTTACGCTATATTGATGATTTGATTTTAAGAGAAAAAGGCGAGGAAAGATTATACTCTTTGGCTGATCCGAATTGGAATGTTGTAGCGGTTTGCAATGATTCAGGCGATATTCAGGAACGTTACACCCATAACGCCTTCGGAAAACGGAAAGTCTTCGATACTGATTTTACAGAAAAAACGGAAACAGAATTCGATTGGAACAGAGCATTTACAGGGCAGGTGTTAGATGCGGAAACAGGGTTGATGCTATATCGAAATCGGTATTATCATACGGGGCTTGGGAGGTTTGTAAGTAGAGATTCGATGGAATATGATGCAGAGGATGTAAATATTTATAGATATGTTTCAAATAAAGCAATTAATTATAACGATCCGTTTGGGTTCTGGACAAAAGACGATTGTGATATTGCCAAGGAATCTTGTGATGAAGGGTGTCGTCGATTACCGAAAAACGAAAGGTTTAAGAGGGCTATGTGTTGGTCAAAGTGTATGAGCAAGTATGCTGCTTGTCTGAGTACCGCAGAGGAGGCTGTAAAGTGTTATATTGTGATTGGTGTTGGTGTAGCTGCTGGTGCAATGGCGGCATGCGATGGTCCTTTGCCTATAGGTGATGCTTGTGGCGCGGCTTTGATAATATATGTCACAGATAAGCCGAAAAATTGCCCTTGTCCGCAAAACGACTCTTTTTGAGAGTCTTTTGTTGTGTTTTAGGAATTGTCGATTATTTGTTACTATCAGAGATTAGCAATTGGAGTATCTGGATATTTGTTTATGCGTTTCAAATGATGAAACATCAAGATGAACTCGGAGAATGGTTCATGATGAAAGACGTTTGTCATTCAATATTGTTATACGATATAATTTCGGAGTTGTGATGTTTTTTAACATGTTTTCTGAGTATCAATATCCACAGGTTTTCTGGAAAGACGTTTTTTATCTTGAAAATATTATTCAGTCACTTCTTCGTGAATTTGGGGATGAAATGGCTGATTTACCGGACGAAAAACTGCATCAAACCCTAAAAGAACACCTTATAAAATTTGAATCTATGGTTTCGGAACATCCTTTCGTTGATGACGGTTTTGTTGAGTACTTTTTTAGACGTGAAATCATGTACATCTCAAAATTTTTGAACAGTTTTGGTAATACAGCGAATCATCCTGGTTTTGATCTCAAACAAGACTTGTTCTTGAAATGTATAAGAGAATCGGCGGAATTTAAAATTTTCATTAGACGCTTATCCGATACCTTTGAAAAACCTTGATATTTTCGGTACGATAATAGGATTTGGGATAAAATTTAGAAAAGGTTGCAAACAACGTATAATCAACCAAATGTTTCATTAACTTACGCCAACGTTGGACTTGACCGTTACGGACGGATTATTAATCATTCGTGGATTGAAGACAATCAACCGTTGGTACACATTATTCATGGTTACGATTATGCGGGTAATAGAAATCATTGTTACGATGCGGTTCATGCGGCGTTGTCAGAACTTTATTCGTATGATGCAGTGAATCAGATAAAATCGTTACAACGCGGCGAATTGGATAATAATTTTGAAACAATAACAAATTTGACATTCAGCGAGTCGTGGAATTTTGACAAGACCGGTAACTGGCTTGAATACGGCAAAAACGGAACAACACAAACACAAACTGCCAATACCGCTAGTCAAATTTTGTCGATTAACGGTAACACAACATCACTTGCCCATGATGCCAATGGTAATATGCTCAAAACACCAAAACCGGATGAAAACGGTAATCATTTTATTTTCAAATACGACGCATGGAATCGCGTAACAGCAGTTTACGAATCCGATGGTTCTACAAAAATTGCCGAATATTTTTATAATGGTCTTGGTCATCGTATCACAAAAAAGACTTATGTTGGCGGAATATTGACAGAAACGCGGAATTATTTTTACAACGAAAAGTGGCAATGTATTGAAGAACGGGTTGGTGCAACAATCGACAGGACTTATGTTTGGGGAACTCGTGGAATTGACGATATTGTAATGCGTGAACGCGGAGAAGAGCGTTTGTATCCATTGACCGATCCAAACAACAATATCGTTGCGATAATAGATTCCACCGGTGAAGTCAAAGAACGTTACCATTACGATGCATTCGGCAAGGTAACTTATTTGAATCCTGATTTTTCCGTAAGAATTACTTCACAATACGATTGGGATTTTCTGTTTACGTCACGCCGTCTTGATAACGAAACAGGGTTAATGTATTATCGTAATCGATATTATCATCCGATTATTGGACGTTTTACAAGTATTGACCCGTTAGGATATGATGCCGGTGATGTCAACCTGTATCGATACGTTAATAACCAACCGGAGACATTAGTTGATCCAATGGGGTTGGATGCATTTATAGGAGATTGCTTCCGTATGGATCCTCCCCCTCCCGAGCCGTTTACTCAAGAAGAGTTGCGGCAGATGGTATCCGAGGGGATATACAATAATATCAGTAATACATTAACTGGGATTGGTCAAACGGCAGGTGGAATATGGAGCGTAGTCGGCTCGACTGTCATATCTGTTGGTATTACGGCTGGAGAGAATAGTGGATATATTTCTCCTATTGTTGGTAAAGCCTGGTGGGTGTTAGATTTTGTTGTAAACCCGAATACGATAGGAGATGCAGAAAGTCGTAATACAATTCCATGGTCTCCTGAATTGCCTCCGACGCTTCCGCGTCCTGTTACTGAAGAACCTTTTACGGAAGAACCTGATATTGAAGAACCTGATTGGATATGGACTGATGATGGACATTGCAACGGCGGACAGTTCTGTCCCAACCCTAAGAAATCTTTTTGACAATGATTTGATACATTACAAAAAACTTGGTAACCGTTCACGGGTTATTCAAAAAATTGCATTTTGTGCTTCCGCAAATTGTGTTTATCGCCTATTTGCCATAATTTTTCAGAGAATTACGAGAAACAATATTTTTGAGTTTGCCAAGTTACTACATATAGTATATCAACCATTGGTAAGTACACTATTTAAAAAACCCGTGAACGGTTACAAAACTTGTAATCATTCACACGAATCTAAAAATTATTATGGAAGAACAGAAACTTTACCGACATAAATGGATTGGTGTTTTGTGTACAATAATACTTCCTGGTTCTGCACATTTTCTTGCGGGTCAGAGAAGGTGGGGGATTCTTTTGTTTTGCGGCTATGCAATTCTAGGTTTTTTGAGATGGTTTATAACGAGTATTCCGGGTCAATTGTTTGATGTATTGACTCCTTTTCTTTTTTTTGCACCAACAATGTACATAATATTATTGCTAGTGTTTTCGTGGCATCCTATACATCGCTTGAGGTATCGTGGTTGGATTCTTTTTATCTTGTTTGCCCTGATATTTAGAATTTGTGTTCTTGAGTCTTTTGTGATTTTCCATTTTTCTCGAAATGTTGCTGAATTCAGTTATACCACTTATTCAACAATGTCCCCCACTATTGTTCCATCAGCAGGATCATCATGGTTAGAAGCAGATGTAATCGTGAGTAATGCATGGATATATTATTGGAATACTCCTAAACGTGGTGATATTGTTCGTTTTTATTATTACGATAAAGATGGTAAAGCCGATCCAAAACTTTGGGCAAGACGAATTGTTGGTTTACCGGGAGAGACAATTGATATTGATCCACCTTACATTTTAATCAATGGCAAGCGGTTGGTAGAACCTGATATATTCAAAAAAATTTCAGAGAGTCAGGATGGTTATACAGGATATTGTTTCTCGAAATCAAATAACCGTATTGCTCTTCCCGTAACATTAGGTAATGATGAATATTTTCTTTTGGGTGATAATTCTGAAAAAAGTGTTGATAGTCGGATGTTTGGGTCTGTTCGGCGGTCTAATATTAAAGCAAAGGTGATCCGTATCGTTTTTCCTCCTTCCAGAATTAAAGAATTGTAAAATTGGGCGTTCAGTGCGCTTGTTTGAGAAATTTGAAATGACTTGATCTTTTCAGTACGATAATTGAATTCGGGATAAAATTTTGGCAACGTTGTAAAAATGAAGTAAACAACTCTTTTAATCATACAAAAACGACAAATTGTTTAAAAAATTAATGTGTCATGACTGCTAAATTCCATAAATTAACCGGTAATTGGATCACGAAAACGGTTGCGGATCCGGTTTCCGGTGGAACGTCGGCAGATGAAAATGTCGAAACTCAATCTACGTTTGATGGTCTCAATAATCAAGTTACATTAACCGCCGTCAATCCGATTACTGGTAATCAGATCACAAAATATCTTTACGAAGATTCTTACAATGCTACATTGCAAACCTCAGAGATTTATCCCGATTCGTCTGATACTAACTCAAGCGGAACCGATCAAGTCAAGACAACATATTATCTCGACGGTAACATAAAAACGCAAACGGATCAAAACGGAAATGTCAAAACATTTTCGTATGACGCTTACCGCCGACCAATCGCAGATACAGTAACAACATTAGGAAATGGTGTTGATGACACCGTCAGAAAAATTGCACGAACTTATACAACACAAGGCGCATTAGAAAAAGTTTCGTCAATTGATTCACAAAACACCATTTTGAACGAAGTCAAATATGAATATGATGCGAATCTAAAACT
>JAIRWK010000322.1 GCA_031268995.1 Planctomycetaceae bacterium | reverse complement strand
ATACAAAGCAAGGATTTCTAAAATTCAAAAATTTCCTGTAGGGAATATCAACGATTGTATACTCCTCACACTTTGAATTTCGGTTTGCGTTCTCAAAGGGGCATTAGGGACAAAAGAGACTTTTGGGACATGGTAAACGAAGAACATTATCTTCAAACCGAATTTTCAAGTGTGATAAGTATATCGTGATTTATCAAAAGATTTTTCGCAAAGAAGTAATTGCCCCTCAAGTTGCAATCAAAATTAAAGGAAAATAAGGGAAGAAGGGCGCGCATATTGACGCCAATTCGGGCTACTAAAGGAAACTTGATAAATAAGGGCTGCAATAATAATGTTTTCCGGTAAAATTGACGGTCACTCTAAAAAATCGTAACGACCCAGTTGCCCGGTACGGATTTATTTAGCTTGAGCGACTGAATAGTTACAGGATAAAAAACTAACCGGCAAAAACGCATTATAATATGCGATTTTGCCGAATTTTATTTTCCAATTTCATTTTCCAAACGGGACAAACTCTTTTTTAATCGATTTACCGACGTCGAATGTTTGTTCATTCTTTCCGGCGGTAATTTCAATTTCGAGACCGCTTGTGTTCGGCGATTTGTATTTTAAATCCACGTAGTCGTAAAATTTTTCTTCGCTACTGATTTTAGCATAGTATGCTTCCGCCGCTTTCGAGTCTTGCGGAACAGGTTGCTTTGCCGTTTCACTTTCGATCTTTTCCGTTTTACTCACAATAATTTTATATTTTCCCGCCGGTGCGCCGTTGTATTTCCCTTGCGTTTTCAAGGTACAAACGCCGCTTGCGTCGGTACGTCCGCCGACTACCCATTTCGATTGCGAAGAATCGTTGTTGAGCAACGTCACCGCCGCGTCTTCGAGCGGCGTTCCTTCTTGCATAATCGTAATTTTCACGGAATGCAAATCCGGCATCCCGTCCGGTTTCGGCATTTTATTGCAAGACGCAAAGCCAAGCAACAACACGAAAAAAAGTGTAAACGCAAATTTTGTTTTAAGTGTTTTCATATTTTTTTGTTTTGTAATGAGTACCTATTTTTTTCAAAAGATTTTTATGAGCCAAGATTGACAGGGTTGTAATGATATATTCCTCACATTTGAAAATTTGGTTTTCGTTAAAACAAAGGGCGAAAGGGACTTTGGGAACATGATTTGCTTTTTTGATTTCGGAGATTGTTCTCTCAAGAATCCTCTTCTTGTTTCAATCACCCCTTTTGTCCCTAACGTCCCTTGGTTTTAATAAAAACCGAATTCTCAAGTGTGAGGAAGATAATCACCCAATCAGACAAATCATCGTTAAAAACAATTATATTGACGCCGTTACTACGGCAATGTCGCTGTTTCATGTCCTTGCGGCGTTCCCAACGCTCCCCAAGTTCCATACGGACTTTTTCCTGCGGTCACTTGATAACGGTCGGCGTCGCCGGAATCAATCGTATCGGAAATGAAGTGAACAGAACCGTCCACATAAACGCCGTTTACGCCGCCGGTATGATTACTGGTCGCCGCCATTGGTCCCCATCCCATATGATCCACTGCGATATTATGGATGCAAGAGGGTGAGTTCGGTGGTAAAACCGTTGAAAAACCGGTAGAAGTCATTCGTCCATCAGTGAAAATCAAAGCACGCCATGTATCGCTTCCTGCAACCAAGATCGTGGGATCATCGGCTGAGCGGCTTTGCTGAAGACATGCCAACGGTTTTGCGTTTCCGTCGTGCATTGCGGTCGTTTCCCAAATTCCGCCTTTAACATTGCGAGAGTTATTTGCGTCACCAACCGCTTCACTTGCGGCAACCGTATTACTTGTTCCGTCGCTGCACGCTTCCATTCCTTGATAAGTACGCGGTGCAAACATGCCGCGTTTCGCAACTTTTGATGATGCGTTAGTTTCGGCAGCATCACTACTATTGTTGTTCCAAAGTCCGTCACCATGAGAAACCATATAACTTATTTTGGACATATTGTTGACAGAGGTGTTCGGTTTGTTTGCTCCCGAATCGGAAGGGCAATACAATGTTGAAATACCGCCGGCAAAATCATTATGCCAGGGCCAAGAATCATTTGCCGCTGTCCGACTACGGTCAACAATAATTTCGTACTTGGCGTTTTGCTCCATAAACGGAAGCAAAAACGTTGCCGCACTAACAATTCCCCGCCAATCATCGTGAGTGGCAGTGTTGTAGTTAGCTTTGTTGTTATAGTTGTTGAGTGTCATTCGCGCTGCCGGAAACGCTTTGTGAGCGTCGTGATACGTCTGCATCGCGAGTCCGAATTGTTTGAGATGGTTACTGCACTGCATTCGTCGCGCTGCTTCGCGCGCAGCTTGAACAGCGGGAAGCAGAAGCGCAATCAAAATTCCAATGATTGCAATCACGACAAGAAGCTCGACGAGGGTAAAGCCAAAACGTAATGTGGTTTTCATAACTTGCTCCTTAAATAAAGAGAGTTTTAAATTTACAGATTACAAACAAATAATCTGTTTTGCTACAAAGTGGGGAGAAACACTAGCCGAGAAACGGCAACAGAATATCGCTCTAAAGAATAGGAGCGACACGATTACGAAAGGCAGGCTCATTCCCACCGACCAAAGTGGCGCATCACATGTTCAAAATGGAATGCTGAATTATGCCCGCAGAATTACACGCGACGCTCCCCTAGCGGGAGCCACGTAACTTTGTAATTCTACGGTAATTTTCTACACGGAAAATCCGTTGGTCTGTAGGAAATTACGGTTCGCCGAAACGATTTCGTAATAGTTGACGTACTCGATATTTTTAATTACCCGAACAACAATCGGGCAATATTATTTTTCAAAACGGAAAAATGGTCTCCAAATATTGAAATTTTTAAAATATAGAAAAACACAATATTGGTTATATTAATTGATAATTCAGCAATTGTCAATCGCAAATAAAGAAAAACAGCAAAAAAACAAAAAATTGTATTTGTACTTCGCAAGGTGTAACTATTCAATTGCCCCCGTGCGGATTTATCCTCATCAAGATTTGTCTCTCACAAAGGCACCAAGAGATTCTAAAAAATAAATTCTTTGTGCCTCCGTGCCTTTGTGAGAAAACATAAATTTAAAGTAGTTTTAGTCTATTTGGCTGGGCAACTGAATAGGTTACCGCAAGGTCAATAAACAGGTATTTTTATACTCATCAGCATTTTAAATTCGGCTTTCATCAAAAAAGGGACATGAGGGACAAAAGGGGCATTGGGGACGTGATGAACAATACACACTGCCTTAAAAGTCGAAATTTTAAGTGTGAGAATCGTACTTTGTGAGTACCCTATTTAGTCATGGAGTTTTATAGACGAAGGAAAAGTGCCATTTCTCGCTGCGAAAAGTAGATCAAAAGAAAAACGCCAATGCTAAATGCTGAGGTTTTGAATCAAAAATCAACATTTGACATTGACGTTCATCTACTCTCACTTAATATCAATAACGATATTATTTCCAGGTTTGGTGATTTCAACCTCAATAGGACTTTTGTCGGAATTGGTGATTAAAACGTCCGGCATTGTTGCGTTTCGTTGTTCTTCGGGAACGTCTTCCGGTTTTTTACCTGCGGGCAACGGAATCGGTTTGCCTTTCCGAAATATCGAAACGCGATACTTGCCCGGTTCCGCGCCGGATTTTCCGTGCGTATGTGTTAATGTGAAATGTCCTTCCGTGTCGGTTTCCGCAAACGACATCGCGCCGGTATCAATTTTGCTGAACTCAATTCGCACGTTGGCTAAAGGTTTGCCGTTTTGCGTAATTGTGCCGGTAACAGGAATAACTTTTTCTCCTCTGTTTTGAAAACAGCCGGTTGATAAAACGGGAACAGAGAAAACTAAAAACATCAGAAT
>JAIRWK010000319.1 GCA_031268995.1 Planctomycetaceae bacterium | reverse complement strand
GAAATAGACGAAAATTTCATTTTCAACTCTTTCGTATATTTTCGTATTTAAAATTCACCTCTGTGAACTCTGTGTTCTCTGTGGTTGATAAAAATTCTATCGACTGAATAGTTACAATTCCTGAAGCTGGACACGCAAGCGCAACAACGTGAAGCGGTTATTCAGGGGCGAAGCCTATCGCCTTACCGGCTACGGTATAAAGAACAAAGAACGACATAATGTTGGCAAAAAACAATCGCCAACACCAAAAAAGGGTTGATCGGTACATACCGAAACACAATCAGTACGTACCGAAAAGCAATCGGTACATACCGAAAAGCAATCGGTACATACCGAAAAGCAAATCAGTACGTACCGAAAAGCAATCGGTACATACCGAAAAGCAATCGGTACGTACCGAAAAGCAATCGGTACGTACCGAAAAGCAATCGGTACGCACCGAAAGTCAATCGGTACGTACCGAAAAGCGGTAAGTATGCCTTGAAAAGCGGTTATACCGAAGCCGGTATGGGCGGTAGGCTTCGCCATTGAGCAATCGCTTCACGTTGTTGCGATTCCATGTTCAGCTTTTGTGAATTTTAAATTATACCGAAGCCGGTATGGCGATAGGCTTCGCCCTTTGAACAACCGCTTTACGTTGTTGCGTTTGCGAGTTTGGTTTTGGGAATTTTAAAAAACAGCTTGAGTATAATACCCATGTACCATTTTCTAAAAATCAGTACAATGAAGAAAAATTACCACGAATGGTTGCAAGGTTTACGATATACTGTGGTAGGTACGGGCAATAGGTTTTGCCCTTGAACAACCACTTCATGTTGTTACGCCTGCGTATTCAGCTTCGGGAATTTTAAAGTATACCGTAGCCAGTAGGGCGATAGGCTTCGCCCTTGAACAACCGCTTCACGTTGTTGCGTTTGCCTAACGCTCTGCGTTGCAGGTTTACCGTAGCTTCGGAATTTTAAAGTAGCTTCAGTATAACTTGAGTATATTGACATTTTTCGCCAAGAAATGTTTGCGAAAAACCATACAATATTCCAAAAAATGACACACATTAAAACCAAAGCTAAAGACGGAACGCCAGTTGAATTTATTTACAAAGACCCAATGCAAGGCGGAGTTAAAGATGTTTATTTTGCGCCGGATAAAAGTTATGTGGTAGCTTTTTTTCGTAAAAAACTTGATGTCAACGGTCTTGAACGAGTTGAAAAACTGGTCGGGCAATACCGCAAAGGGATTTTTGAACAAACAGGCGGCGATTATTGGAAGAAATTATATTGTTGGCCCGAGAAAATTGTCGAGTACGACGGTAAAACGGGTATGGTTGTTCCCGCATATCAACAGGAATTCTTCTTCAAAAAATCAACTTCGCTTGCTGACGCTGAAAAAGAAGGTAAATGGTTTGCGTCCGCCAAAAATTTTAACCGCTTCGTCCCAAACGAAGAAAAAGGGACACAACTCGGTTATCTGCAAATTTGCCTGAAATTAGCACGTGCTGTTCGACGGCTTCACGCGGCAGGTTTGGCGCATTCGGATTTATCTTACAAAAATTGTCTTGTTGATCCGGCGGGCGGCAATGCTTGTATTATTGATATTGATGGTCTTGTTGTTCCGGGGCTTTATCCGCCGGATGTTGTTGGAACACCGGATTTTATTGCGCCGGAAGTCGTGGCAACATTGAATCTGCCAATAAAAGACCCAGATCGAAAATTACCGTCTCGTGTTACAGACCAACACGCTCTGGCGGTTTTGATTTACATGTATCTTTTTCACCGTCATCCGTTACGCGGACGAAAAATTCACGACCAAGACCCCGAAAAACAAGAACGGCTCGAAATGGGCGAAAAGGCGTTGTTTATCGAACACCCGCAAGATAAATCAAATTACCCGAAGCTCGACAAAAACGGTAGCGATAAAGTTTGTTTACCTTGGGTTGATCCTGATCAATTGCCGTACACAATGTACGGCGCGTTGTTGAAGAAACTTTTTGAGGAAGCGTTTATTGACGGATTGCATAATCCAACGAGACATCCTTCGGCTGATGATTGGGAAACAGCGTTGGTCAAGACATTGGACATGTATCAACCTTGCCAAAATTCAAATTGTGTCAAAAAAGGTTTTATTTTTGACAACACGACGAAACCGAAATGCCCTTATTGCGGAACGCCTTACAAGGGCGTTTTGCCGGTTCTCGATTTCTATTCGTCGCGCAACGGAAAAGATTACAAACCGGACAACCACCGCCTCATGATTTTCAATGGTCAACGCCTTTACCAATGGCATGTTGATCGAACGGTTTTCCCCAACGAGCAACTAAAAGAATCCCAAAAACGCGCCGCCGGATACTTCCAATTTCATAACGGCAAATGGTTCTTTGTAAACGAAACCTTACAAGGTCTAAAAAATATCTCAACCGACAAACCTGTTCCCATTAAAGGAAACATCGAATTAACCGAAGGTTTACAACTCCTCCTCTCCACCAACCCAACCGGTCGAATTGTCAATGTTAAAATCGTTAAAGGATAATCAGATATAGTTGTACCGAAGCCAATATGGGCGGTAGGTTTCGTCCTTGAACAACCGCTTCGCGATGTTATACCGTAGCCGGTAAGGCGATAGGCTTCGCCCTTAAACAACCGCTTCACGTTGTTGCGCTTGCCTAACGCTCTGCGTTGCAGGTTTACCGTAGCTTCAGGAATTTTAAAACAGCTTCAGTATACGCTTCAGGAATTTCAAAACAGTTTGAGTACAGCAGATTCAAAACAATGCGAAGATTACCAGTTTATATTTTGATTGACTGTTCGGCTTCAATGCGTGGGGAACCGATTGAGGCGGTGAAGGTTGGTTTGGATAAATTGTTGTCGAGTTTGCGGCGTGATCCTTTTGCGTTGGAGAGTGTGTATCTCAGTTTGATCACTTTTGACCAAAAGGCGGAGGTTTTAGTTCCTATTACCGAGTTGTCTGAATTTCATTGTCCTGAGATAACGTTGCCTGATACCGTTAAACGCCATACCGGTTTGGGATTTCAACTCTTATTAAAACAATACGAAAAAGAAATCAAAAGAACAACATCAGAAGAAAAAGGTGACTGGTTTCCGATTTTTGTGTTGATGACAAGTGGCGAACCAAGCGATACGGATTGCTTCACAAATATCATACCCCCAATTCAAAGATTATCCTTTTGCGAAAAAGATTGTCTGCCTTACCGGCGCAAAAAATAAAATAACTGTTTTTGACAATTTAACGCACGATATTTTTTCGTTGGATACAATGGGTTCCCACTCATTTTTCCGATTTTGGAAATGGGTTTCTACTGTTACCAGCGAGCAAAGCCATTCTATTGACCAACAAGAAGAAGGCTTGCCGCCGCCTCCGCCAGAATTCAATCCGTTTTATTTTGGTGCCGACGAAGTTGAGGGGGCAAAGCAATCTCTTCCGGTTTTGCCTCCGCCAGTTATGCCGCCGCCCAAACCGAAGATTGACATTTTTGAAGCGGTCAAACGAGGTGATTTAGTGACGGTTAAACAATGGTTGCAAATGGATCCTAGTTTGGTTTGTATGAAAAATAGCAGAGCTGGGATGCCGTTACATTGGGCGGCAAAATTTAACTCAAATATCGAAATCATCAAATATTTAATCTCGCAAAAAGCAGTTGCCAACGCAAAGGATAGTGATGGTTGGCAGCCTATTCATTATGTAGCGTGTTGGAATACCAAAGTTGAAATTTTGCGCTACCTGATTTCTCAAAATGCCGATGTTGATGCTAAAACGCATAACGGACAAACGTCGCTTCACGAGGCGGCATTTTGGAACGCCAACGTAGAGATTCTCAAATTTCTGATCTCACAAGGTGCAGATGTCAACGCCCAAACCAATAAAGGACAAACGCCGCTAGATATTGCGAATACAGATGAAAAGAAACAGATTCTAATAAATGCCGGTGCCAAAACAAAAAATTCACTGTCTACGAGACCGAGTATTGATATTTTCGAAGCGGTTAAGAAAGGCGATTTGACTACTGTTAAACAATGGTTATTGATTGATCCTAATTTGGTTCATGAAAAAAATAATGCAGCATCTGAGACACCGTTACATTGGGCGGCAAGATTTAACTCAAATGTAGATATTGTTCGATCCCTTATCGCACAAGGTGCCGATGTCAATGCAAAAAACAATAAAGAGGCTACCCCTCTTTACGCGGTAGCACTGAATAATTCCTGTGTGGAAGTCCTTCGCTACTTGATTTCACAGGGTGCCGATGTCAACGCAAAAGATAATGGAGGTGCTACGCCATTACATTGTGCGGCAGAACGTAACTCTATTGAAGTTCTCCGCTGCTTAATTTCGCATGGTGCAGATTTAAGTGCGAGAACGTTTGATTCCGGACAAACACCACTCCACAGCGCAGCAGCATATAATCCCAACATTGAAATTCTTAGACACATAGTTTCGCAAGGTATTGACGTTGATATTAAAAATTATACTGGCAGCACGCCGCTCCGTCATGCGGTTGCGTTTAGTCCAAATATTGAAGTTATTCGCCATCTGGTTTTACTGGGAGCCGATGTCAATGAAAGGGACGAAAATATGAGTACATTGCTTCACTGCGCAGCGGTTCATAACTCCAACGTAGAAGTTTTACGCTACCTGATTTCTCAAGGTGTTGATATCAATGCAAAAGATAATAACGGCAGTACGCCGCTTCATCTGGCGGCAGAATTTAATTCAAATGTTGAAATTCTTCGTTATTTGATTTCACAAGGTGCTGATGTTAATGTACAAAACAATAATCGACAAACGCCGTGGAATATCGAGAACCAAGCCGGATACGCTGGTATTCTTTTGGGCGTATGTATTGGCAATGTTATTGGTTTGAGTGTTGGCGGAGTAGTTAATCTATTACAGCATGGAGTTAGTACCGAAGAGTTGTTTTTCAGGGTGTTAATGTATGGGTTTGCAGGTATGGCTATTGGGGGGACTGTTGGTTGGATTACTGCGAAGTTGAAAGTAACGCGAAATAAGAGTATATTCAAAAAATAATAATACCTAATGAAACCTCCCAAAACTATCTTTCAACCATCAGTGAGTTGATGTTATACCAAAGCTACTTTAAAATTCCTGAAGCTGAACACGCAAGCGCAACAACGTGAAGCGGTTGTTCAGGGGCGAAGCCTATCGCCTTACCGGCTACGGTATAATACAGTGCGCCTTTATACCGAAGCCTATCGCCCTACCGGCTACGGCATAAAAAAAATAAAACTTAGCGCAATCTTAATACAATCTTAATATTTTCTTAATATGTCTGAAGTAAAACTATTGGCGAACACGAGGAAAGGTCTGTAGGATGATTCGTTGTGTCTCAAAAAAGTTTGGTAACTGTTGCCAAAACTATTTCCAATTTTCAAATTCCTTAAAAGTAAAGGAAAAATTTAAATGTCAAAACGTCAATTCTCATTCAGTATTACTTTGTTAAAATCAGCCCTACAAAATGTCTCCAACTATTTCAAGGGAATATTACGTTTATTCCGTAAAATACATGTCAAAATAGGGGGGGGGGGGGCAGTCTGTGTAAAATTGAGAAAAGAGCTTTTACACTCGTTGAACTTCTTGTAGTTATTGCGATTATCGGTCTGTTAATCGCATTGCTATTACCAGCTGTTCAGGCAGCACGCGAAGCGGCGCGGAGAATGCACTGCGCCAATAATATGAGGCAATGGGCACTTGCTGCTCATAATTATCACGATGCGCACCAGTCAATGCCGCCCGCTCGAAATTACTGTCACACCAGTCAAGATCGTTTCAGTGCAACGTATCTGCTTCTCCCGTTCATGGAACAACAAAATACCTTTGACCGGATGAGAGAAACAACAACCAATACATGGCCCGACACTACTGATATTAATGCTACTGAGGTTGTTACAAAACCAATATCAAGTCTTCGGTGTCCTTCGGATTCTTGGAGGAATCAACCGAGTATTACCGGATCAAAGAGAAATCGTCACGGTGCTGTCGGAAATATTGTCGTTTGTTACGGTGACGGGGCAAACCGCCTCCATTACGATGATACCGGAAATGAAGGTGATATTTCTACACGTGGAATGTTTTATTGGACGGTTGGTAAAACGATGTCCATTACCGACGGAACCAGTAATACTGTTCTGGTAAGTGAAAGTTGCGTTGCTCACAGCAACGGTAGCCATACCATTAAAGGCGGGATTGCATGGTTACCGGCAATTGATCTCGGAGTTGCTTGGGTCTGGTCACCTTCTGTTTGTATGGCAATTGGCAGAAACGGACAAGATTTCGTAGGGAATGCACTGGGACAATGGCGTTGCGCTCGTTACTATGACGGAATGGTTTTATACACGGGATTCAACACCGTTTTACCGCCCAACTCACCGTCATGTGTCAAAAATGATACAGAGGCAACCTCCGGATTCTATACGGCAAATAGTAACCACTTCGGTGGAGTTAATACCGCAAGAGTAGATGGCTCTGTCAACTTTATAGGTGATGCGGTTGATACCGGGGGTATTCCAGATGGAGTACAAGGGCGACTATTGACTGGACAAAGTCTTTATGGTGTTTGGGGCGCACTCGGTACACCAGACAGCGGCGAAATAATAAACGCACCATAACTTTCAACACAAACAAAAATCGTTTATCCACAATAATTACAATATCAAACGAAGGAATAGTTGTTCCTCCGTTATATTAAACCTATAACAATAAAAAAAATATGAAATACAAATATTTCCTTTTTGTTTCGGTATTACTTTTTGTTATCGGATGCGGAGATTCGCCGCGTCCGAAAGATTTACCGCCGCTTTTTTTGTGTACTATTACTGTAACACAAGACGGAAAACCATTGAGCGATGCCGTCGTTAAACTTGTTACACAAGAAAACAATACCGCAAAATATACACCAGTTGCTATGACTGGCAGTGATGGTAAAGTCATCGTTTCGACTTATGGATTTTCCGGTGCTCCGGCTGGAAAGTATAAGGTCGTTGTCTCAAAGAACATTGAAGACGACATCGTTTATAAAACCAATGCCGATGGTGAGCAGGAAATCGTAACTTACAAAACGTATCGAACTGTTGAAAAAATTTTTTCTAATACGGAAACAACTCCGTTAGAAATCGAAATTACACCAAAGAATAAAAATACTGAAAAAACTTTTGATGTTGGTAAACCCGCCAAAGAATTTTTGTCGAATCAGTCCGGTTGACAACCTATCCGGTAATTTCGTTTCACTTAACTACAGATTATTCGTCATTTTGTCCTGTGTTGGGATCAATTGGAATAAATCATGCACAAAAAAAGAACAATCACCCGCAAACGAGTGAATAGTTACAAAAAAGTTTCAAATTTAATGGAGAAATAGAAAATGAAAAAGTTCGTGTTATTGAGCTTTGGAATGTTGTTTTCATTGGCAGTGTCTGCTGACGAATCAATCAACATTCTTACAATCAATGTTCGTACATCAAACGGCAAGGACGGCGAAAATTCTTGGGACAACCGCAAGGATTTTCTGGTAAATATCATCCAAAAAACGGCTGACGGCAAGTCTTCGTATGATTTTATCGGCTGTCAGGAGGCGGAAGTTGATCCGCGACCTGAATTTAATCAGGTTGATTATATTGTTGCAAAAATGCCGAACTATGACTCGATTTGGCGTTCACGGGAAAAAACAAATGAACGCGGTGAATCCATGTTAATTCTTTGGCGAAAAGACCGTTGGCGAATTGATGCAGAAGACAATGGTACTTTTTGGCTTTCTGATACACCGGAAGCAGCAGGTTCAAAAACCGAACCCAATGCGGCACATCCAAGATGTGTTACTTTCGGCTTGTTTCATGAAATAAAAAACGGTACACAAACAGGACAAAAAATTTATGTTGCAAGTACACATTTTGATCATAAAAGCGAAGAAGCAAGACAAAAAGCCGCAAAACAAATAATGAATTGGATTGCGAATCGACGCGATCAAAATGCACCGCTTGTAATTATGGGTGATTTGAATTGCGATGAAAAAAGTCCGGTAATAAAATACATGCAAGGTCATTCTGTAAAATTTGGTGATGCCGAGTTGAAACCGCCGACAAGTTTGGTTGACACATTTCGCGCCGCCAATCCTGATGCTGCGGATGTAGGAACTTTTAACGGATTCAAAGAAAATGCCGGCAAAAAAAGGGTTGATTATATTTTTATTACAAAAGACATGAAAACAGTATCATCAAAAATTATCAAAACAAAACGTAATGGACGATGGGCAACAGATCATTGTCCGGTTGAAGCAGTTATAATCAAGTTGTTTTAAAATTCCTGAAGCCAAACGCGCAAGCGTAACAACGCGAAACGGTCGTTCAAGGGTGAAGCCTATCGCCCATACCGGTTGCGGTGTACTTTATTCTTGTTGTTCTCTTCCTTCTCATTTCCTTTTTGTCCCCCCCCCCATTGTGTGAAAGCAGTTGTCGTGTACAATTTCGCGAGTTGTTGGAAGTTGAACATGTGCGGTGGATATTTTGTGCGTGTTTTTCTTATGACTTGATCTTTGAAAATTAGGTG
>JAIRWK010000190.1 GCA_031268995.1 Planctomycetaceae bacterium | reverse complement strand
TCAAACGGTTTAGTTTTAATCACATTGTGTCCCTACGGGACACGAAATATGTTTTTACCATATTTTCTACCAACATTTCGTCCCTAACGGGACGAGGAAAATACGTCTGGTTATCACCGATGCGTAACATGAGATTTTAAAACTAAACGATTACATTGTAGGGGCGTAATCTTGCGGTTGCCCCGATGCGGGAATTAATCTCACACAGACAACCGTACCACAAAGGAATCAAACAATGACATTTAAAATCAGTATTAAGAATGTAACATTGCGGGCGTTGTTCGCTGTAATTATAGCAACCGCCGCGATGTTCTCGGCTTGCTCTAAGATAAACGACACAACAAACACAACCGCGCTCACTCCGCCATCAAGTACGGCAAATACTGCCGCAACCCCGCCAGCGGCAAATGTAACGGTTGATCCGCCAAAGAATACAACAGTAGAACCGCCACCAACGAGTGTAACGGTAGATCCGCCAACCGTGCCGAGCGTGTCGGGCAAAGAAATTGCCGCGCCGGTTGTGTCTAAAGAACCTGCTCCGCCAACAAAAGTGACGGCAGTGCCGACAGTGGTAGAGTCGCCGGAAGTGTCTCTTCCGCCGTTGATTGCTTTTTTTCAAAGAGTAGCAACCGCAATCGAATCGTCTGAACATTCTGTTCCGTCGGCGAAAACAACACCCAAGCCGACAACGCCCCAACCGCCTAAACCGTCTGCCCCACTAGCGGAAACAACACCAAAACCGGTAGCGACCCAACCGCCCAAACCATCTGTACCGAATAGTGATAGCGTTATCGCCAACCTGTTTACAAGACGGGTTAGCGACGTGCAAGTTCAAGGCAACGGCACTGTTACGAGACTACTTGAGGATGACAACGAAGGTTCCAGACATCAGAAGTTTATCTTGAAATTAGCAAGCGGGCAAACATTGCTCATCACGCACAATATTGACATCGCACCTTATCTTCGCGGTTTGGCGGTCGGCGATACGGTAGAGTTTTACGGCGAATATTTTTACAACGAGAAAGGCGGCGGTATTCACTGGACGCATCGTGACCTAAAAGGTAATCACACGAACGGATGGTTGAAATGGAAAGGAAAAACGTATCGATAAGTGCATATCGAAGCCTACCGCCCTTGTAGAAAATTATTATTGGGCTAAAATTATGCCAAAGTTACCTTAAAATTCCTGAGGCTACGGTAAAACCGCAACGTAGAACTTTTGCTAATCGTAACAACACAAAACGATTGTTCGAGGACAAAGTTTACCGTTAATATTGGCTTCGGTATAATTATCTGTTTGTGCTGTGAATTTTGTTAATTAAAAGCGTAAAGTTTGCTTTCCAATTGGTGAGGCAAGGCGGCAATTGGCGAGATTTTAAGTGCGGGCAGTTTGAAACCTTCACCCCATTAACAAATGACCGAATCAGAAATTCGTAAAGCCGTTATAGACATTCTTTCAGAGATTTCGCCTGACGAGGATTTTACATCGTTAGACGATGAAGTCTCCTTTCGCAAGCAATTTGAAATGGACAGCATGGATCTTCTTGATATTGTTCTTGAATTGCGGAAGCGTCACAAAGTGCAAATACCCGAAGAAGATTATCCGAAACTTGACAATATGAAAAGTACAGTTCAATACCTCAAGCCGTTGATGAATTCATGATAGCGGTCGATATCGGCAACACACGGGCAAAGTTCGGATATTTTCCAACTCAATCGCTCTGCTCTCCGTTCCCCAAAAACGAATCGAACATAAAAATTTTATACAACAAAAATAATATCGATAACGGCAGAAAACTATTTGAGGTTGCTGATCGTGAATTGGTTGCGGAATGGTTGTATAACAAACAGGACAAAACGGATTGGTATATTTCGGTTACTGCGTCGTGTTGTGCTGTCAAATCTTTTATTGACGAGTTGATGTCGATTGCGCCGGATGTCAATTTTAATGTGTTGACAAATGCCGATGTTCCGATAATTCCAAATGTTGATTTTCCAACGAGAACAGGTATTGACAGATTACTGGATGCGGTTGCGGCGGCTAGATTTGTCGGCAATAATTTATTTAATACGGATTCGCAATCGCAACAAAATGACGCGGTCGCTCAAAAGCAGAGTTTGCCGTCCGAATCGGTTGTGATAGACTCAAGCTGTTTTGAAATTCCCGAAGCTGAACACGCAAGCGCGGCATCGCGAAGCGGTAGTTCAAGGGCGAAGCCTATCGCCCATACCGGCTTCGGTATAGACAATCCGCTAGATCGAAATCGAAATATTGAAACGATAATTGTTGTCGATGCCGGAAGCGCGGTTACGGTGGATACGGTTTGCGTGAATAAGGATTTGACAACGTTTGAAGGCGGTGCAATTTTGCCCGGATTGAGAGAATTATCTGTTACATTAAATCGAGTTTCGGGCAAGTTGCCTGAAATCGGACTAGCACAATTTCAATCGGTTGATTTAATTTATCCGGCAAAAAACACGGAGTCTGCGATTTTGACTGGCATTTTGGGCAGTTTGGTTGCGGCGATAAATTTTTTTGTCCAAAAAACGCAAGTCAGTAATTCCGGCAGTGTCGATAAAAATTTGCCGATAATTTTCACCGGCGGCGACGCGGCGGTTATCGGTAAATTATTTGCCGACGAATTTTCTGATTACAATTTGTCGATAGTTCCAGAGCTTACGCTTATTGGTATTGCGATTTCGGCTGTACCGTGCGGCGGCTTTGCCTTATAGGTTACGGTATAGAATTTCCCATTACTCTTTATTCTTTTCAAATGGTAAAAGTTTTAATTCTTCGTGCGCCGGGTATAAATTGTGATGTTGAGACGCAATTTGCGTTTCAGAGTGCGGGAGCTGATTGTGTTGATGTTTTTCATATCAACCGTTTGCTTGAGTCGCCTGATTTGCTTAGTGGTTATCAGATACTTTGTTTACCGGGCGGATTTAGTTACGGCGATGATATAGACGCGGGTAAAGTTTTTGCGTCGAAGTTGTCGCGGAATCTTGGGGATGTGTTTCGGTCGTTTTGTGATTCGGGCAAGTTAGTGCTTGGGATTTGCAATGGATTTCAAGTGTTATTGAAATCCGGTTTACTTTTATCTGACGGGACGGAAGGTTCATTGGCGACGTTGGCTTGGAATGAACCTTCTGCGGTTTATGTTGATCGTTGGGTTCATTTGCGGGCGGATGCGAATTCGAATTGTGTATTTTTGCGTGAGGTTAATGAGCTTTATCTTCCGGTTGCGCATGGTGAAGGTCGATTTGTTACGGCGGACGAATCGGTGTTGTCAACTCTTGCCAATGCCGGTCAACTTGCATTGCGTTATGCCGAAGGAGAAAATCCCAACGGCTCTGTTTTGGATGTTGCGGGTGTTTGTGATCGGAGTGGTCGGATATTTGGTTTGATGCCGCACCCTGAACGTTTTTTGAATATTTTTCAACATCCGCATTGGACAAGAATAATAAGTAAAGATCAACGCGCCAAAAAAGAAAATGATCTAAAAGGCGATGGTTTTATAATTTTTCAAAATGCCGTTTCCTATTTCCGATAAACTTATACCGAAGCCGGTAAGGCAATAGGCTTCGCCCTTGAACAACCGCTTCATGTTGTTGCGTTTGCTCAACGCATCGCGTTGCATGATTACGGTAGCTTCAAGAATTTTAAAACAGCTTGAGTATAATATTTATCAACCACAGAGAACAAAGAGTTCACAGAGGATTTTTAAAAGATGTCATTGGGCAAAGAGACAATATTGATAGTGGATTTTGGTTCGCAATATCTACAACTCATAGCGCGGCGAGTGCGGGAGTTGGGGGTTTATTCGCGAGTGGTTTCGCATTCGATTTCGGCGGCGGAGTTGGGCAAACTTTCACCAAGCGGGATAATATTGAGCGGCGGTCCTGCGAGTGTTTATACTGAGTCAAGCAGCAGTTGTGATTCGGCAATATTTGAGTTGGGCGTGCCGGTGCTTGGTATTTGTTACGGAATGCAAGTTATGACGCAATTTTTCGGCGGCACGGTAACAGCAGCCGATAACCGTGAATACGGTCGCGCAACAATAAATTTGACCCAAACCAACAAACCATCCGCATTATTCGCCAACATGAATCCAACCCAAAATGTTTGGATGAGTCACGGCGATCATGTAACCAAACTTCCTGATAATTTTGAGTTGCTTGCCGAATCATTTGGCAGTCCGATCTGTGCGATGCAACACCAAGCCAAACCGTTTTTTGGTCTGCAATTTCATCCTGAAGTTGTCCATACTGAAAATGGTGTGGAGATATTTAAGAATTTTGTTCATGGTATTTGTGGTTGTCGTTATGACTGGACGATGCGTAATTTTGCGGAGGCGGCGGTTGAGCGTTTTCGCGGCGAGATAGGCGGCGGCGGAGTGATTTGTGGTCTTTCGGGCGGAGTGGATTCGGCGGTAGTTGCGGCGATTTTATTGCGGGCGGTTGGTGCGCAACTAAAATGTATTCTTGTGGACAACGGGTTAATGCGCAAGGGTGAAGTTGAAGTTGTTGACAAGATGTTTCGTAATCATTTTGGGGCGGAGCTTACGGTGATAGATGCGTCGGCGGGGTTCTTGTCGCGGCTTGCCGGAGTGATTGAGCCGCAGGAAAAGCGGCGGCGGATAGGTCATTATTTTATTGATGTTTTTGCCAACGCGGCGAAAAATTTTAATAACGCAAAATTCCTAGCACAAGGAACAATTTATCCCGACATCATCGAAAGCGGCAGCAGCCTCGACCCAAACAGCAATAAACCGGCAGCAACAATCAAATTGCACCACAACGTCGGCGGTTTACCGGAGGAGCTTGATTTTATTTTAGTTGAGCCGTTACGTGAGTTGTTTAAGGACGAGGTGCGTCAACTTGGAATTGAGTTAGGTTTACCGGTTGAGTTTGTGCGGCGGCATCCGTTTCCGGGTCCCGGTCTAGCGGTGCGGTGTTTGGGCGAAGTTACGCAGGACAAATTAGAGAAATTACGTGAAGCTGACGCGATTGTGACTGAGGAGATATCAAAAGCAGATTTGTACAACGATATTTCGCAAGCATTCGCTGTTTTGTTACCGGTTAAAAGCGTTGGCGTAATGGGCGATAGCCGAACTTACGACGACGTGATAGCAATTCGATGCGTTAAAACTGATGATTTCATGACGGCGGATTGGTCGGAGTTGCCGGATTATTTGTTGCGCAAAATGTCAACGAGAATTATAAACGAAATTCAAGGAATAAACCGCGTAGTTTACGACATCAGCTCAAAACCTCCGGCAACAATTGAATGGGAATAACACAAAAAAATCATAATACCGAAGCCGGTATGTGAGGTAATAAAATATATGCCAATATCACTTGATTGTGTACTTTGTCTTGCTCGTCAATCGCTTGAAGCGTCGCGGTTTGCTACGAGCAATGAGTTAATTCATACGTCGGTGTTGAAAAAAGTTTTTGCGTTGTTGCAAGAAAAGGGATTTACAAATATTCCGCCGCTTGTCGCGCAAGATGTTCAACGTATTATCCGGCACGAAACCCAAAATAATGATCCGTATGCCGTGCCGAAACGTCGATCAAATGAGCTTATGCTTGATTTGATAAATTCACTTTTTGATCGTGTTCGCAATTCAAAAAATCCAATTCATACTGCGGTTCAACTTGCAATTGCCGGAAATTCTATTGATTTTGCCGTTCGCGGAGATTGGACTGACGAATCTATTCTCAACGCGATTGAAACGGCAATGCAAAAACCGATAGACGGCGATATTGACAGATTTATCCAATGTGTAACGAAGGCGAAACATATTTTGTATTTGTTGGACAATAGCGGCGAGATAGTTTGTGATCGGGTTTTGGTGGAGGAGTTATTGCGGATTTTTCCCGATGTCAAAATTACGGCAATAGTTCGCGGCGTACCTGTTTTGAACGACGCAACGATGGATGACGCAATTCAGATCGGGTTGGACAAAATTGTGGATGTTTTCGACAATGGCAACGATGCGGTGGGAACTATTTTAGAACAATGCGGCAAACCGTTTTTGAATGCTTTTGACAAAGCCGACATGATTATTGCCAAAGGGCTAGCCAACTACGAAACCTTGATCGAATACACTTACGAACAAGTACCAAAAACGATTTGCTATCTATTCAAAGCCAAATGCCAATTTATCGCCAAATACACCGGAATAAAACTAGGCGATCCCGCATTGATAATAACCGAAACCAATAAAACACAACTATAGGGAAATTGCCAAAAACCACGTAACTATTCAGTTGCTTTTAAATAACCACAGAGAGCACAGAGTTCACAGAGATAATTTTTTTGAAAATGAAATAGACGAAAATTTTATTTTCAACTCTTTCGTATATTTTCGTATTTA
>JAIRWK010000141.1 GCA_031268995.1 Planctomycetaceae bacterium | reverse complement strand
AAGCGACATGACAGCTTTCACACGATCTGCTTGTTTACGATCTCGTAACGTTCGGTGCAACGCCCTCAATGAGGCAATTTGCCGAGATGATAATTGATAATTTGCCATAAAATGACTCCCCTAACAAGAATGATTCGCGAAGTATAACAATTTCATAACTGAAAAGCAAGAGGAATTTCATAGTAGCTACGGTATAAATTCGTGTTTCGTGTTGAAAAATGGTAGTTTGGCAACCTTCTTTGCGGTTTTATCCCCCCGTATTGTCTTTTTTTCGGTTTTCCGATATACTCACCGCCCCTTTTAGTTTCGCGTGTTGTGCCAAAACCAACATAAGGGAACTTCCAAAACCTCCGTGAGAAGCACCGGCGCAATACACCTTTAGCGAGTGTACAACAATGATCATAACTTTTCAATACTTCGCCATCCCGTTAGGGACGAAATGTTGGTAGAAAATAATGTTAAAAGTATTTCGCGTCATGTATGGGACGCAATGTGATTGTTATCCTATAGCCGGTAAGGTGATAGGCTTCGCCCTTGAACAACCGCTTCACGTTGTTACGCTTGTGTGTCCAGCTTTAAAACAGCTTGAGCATATTAAGCGGTTTGGAAAAGTTGTCACATTCCGTCCCTAACGGGACAACCAAATTTTATCTCTAACGAGATAGAGATAATACAGAAGAGTTATAGTGAAGCCGATGTGGGCGAAACCTACCGCCCATACCAGCTTCATTATATTGAATCAAATTAAATCAAATTAAATCAGAAATAAACCGAAAACAACCGTAGAAGTTGTTTCGGCTTGTTAGGACCGACATTATGGTTCGACAACGTGTAAGAATACGTTTTAGCAAATCAGGAAACCTTAAGTACATCGGACACAAAGACCTGTTACGTGCGTTTGTGTTACTTTTTCGACGTGCCGGATTGCCTTTTGCGATGAGCGGCGGGTTTCATCCTAAAATAAAGATGAGTTTTCCGTCCGCTTTGGCACTTGGAATAGAAGGTTTTGATGAAGTTCTTGAACTGGAATTGAAAGAGTCAGTTGACAATTCCGTTCTGCTCGCCGATTTGAATTGCCAGTCAATAGACGGCTTAAAATTTCTCTCGGCTAAAATACTCAATGAAGCAGAACGAAAAGGAAAACTGGTTTTGTCAATTTTTGAAATGATCGTCCCAGAACAATTCCGAATCGAAACCATGAACCGAATAACAGAGTTTTTGTCTCAAAAAACGGTAATCGCAAAAAAATCAAACGGAAAAACTCCCACCAAAGAAGTTGATGTACGTGAAGCCGTTAAGAACATAAAGTTCCAAACAGAAACAGGTGTTTTGCAAGCAGAAATAATAAGTTGCGAAGGACCTGAGGCAGGAATTCGTGAGTTACTTTTTGTACTTAATCTTGATAAAGAATATTTTCAAACCATATTTCCAAAACGAATCAAATGCGTACTTGCCGGAGAGTAAAATAATCAATGGGAATACAAGACACGATTTAAGATTCGGGAGTAGGCTTCGTCGTTGAGCAACCGCTTCACGTTGTTGCGATTCCGTGTTCAGCTTAGGGAATTTTAAAACGGCTATGAGTGTAATTGCTGAAATGGATTTTGCTTAAATTTAAATTTCAAATAAATAGAACGCATACCTGCCGCGTTTTAGCGGAGTTAAAAATGAAACAAGAGATGTTGATCAATGTTCGTCAGCCGGAGGAATGCCGGATTGCGGTTATAGAAAATTCTCAACTTGAAGAGCTTTATGTTGAGCGAACCGCACACGACAACTACGCGGGTAATATTTATAAAGGTGTGGTAGTGAATCTTGAGCCGAGTATTCAAGCGGTGTTTGTTGATTTTGGTGTTGGGCGCAATGGTTTTTTGCACATTAGTGATGTTGAGCCGTGTTATTTTCGGCAAGTTCCCGGTTGGGTGGAACGCGAGCAACGCGAAAGTGCCTTGCCGGAAAACCAAAATGCTAATCATGTTGCGCGTGCGAATTTTCACGATGACGGTTACAGCCGTCCTCGAAATAAACCGCCGATTCAAGATATATTCCGTCGCGGCGACGAAGTATTGGTGCAAGTCATAAAAGAAGGGCTTGGTAATAAAGGTCCCACTCTTTCAACGTACATTAGTATTCCGGGGCGTTATCTTGTGTTGATGCCGTCGCTTGGTCGTGTTGGTATTTCGCGCAAGATTGATGACGAATTGGTACGGCGCAGACTCAAAGAAATGATGCGCGAGCTTAAACCGCCCAAAGGGTTGGGATTTATTGTGCGTACTGCTGGCGCGGATCGTACTCAAAAGGAGTTGTCGCGTGATCTTGCTTATTTGATGCGACTTTGGAAAGTGATTGTCCGGCGTGCTAAGAATATGCCTGCGCCGATAGATATTTACGAAGAAAGCGACATGATCATTCGGACAATTCGTGATATTTTCAGCTCGGAAATCGACACGATTTATGTTGACGAAGAATCAGCTTACGAGCGGGCAAAAGAATTTCTGCAATTCGTTATGCCACGTTATACGGAGCGATTACAATTATACGCGGGCAAAGAGCCAATATTTCACAAGTTCGGTATGGACAAGGAAATTGCCAAAATTAATCATCGCAGAGTTCCGTTACGCGGCGGCGGTTCTTTGGTAATTGATCAAACAGAGGCGTTGGTTGCGATTGATGTTAACAGTGGAAGTTTTCGCACCGAAGACAACGCCGAAGAAACTGCGTATCAAATGAATTTAATTGCGGCAAAAGAGATTGCCCGACAAATACGTTTGCGTGATCTTGGTGGTGTGATTGTGAATGATTTTATAGATATGAAAAAAGACATTCATCGGCGCGGAGTTGAGCGGACATTGCGTGATGCGATTAGGCGTGATCGGGCAAGAACAAAAATACTCAAAACAAGTCCGTTTGGTTTGATTGAAATGACACGGCAACGAGTTCGCCCGTCGCTCAAACGAAGTGTTTATCAAGAGTGTCCGTGTTGTCATGGCGGAGGAGTTGTCAAGTCGCCGGAAAGTATGGCGTTGGAAGTTTTTCGCGGTTTGGTTCTGGCTTCGCAGCAACCGAATATTGTAAAAATCAGAGTAAATCTGGCTTCGGAAGTTGTTGAATATTTGAACAACAAGAAACGAATAGAATTGGCAACGATTGAAAAAGACGGCAATGTCGAAATTGTAATTCGTACACAAATCGACGTGTGGCCAGAACATATTGAAATGGAATGTTTCGACGCAACTAATAGAAATATCCCTTTCAATTTTAACTAACACAGAGTCCGTTATACCAAAGCCGGTAAGGCGACAGGTTTCGGTATTCGGTATAATGAAATATTTTGTAAGATTGAAGGTTGAATAGACGTGTTTTCTATAGAGATAGTCAGGCGTAAGTTTCCTAAATGCCGTCCTAGTGTTGTGATGTTTGATTTTGACGGTACGGTTGGTTTAATTCGTGCGGGTTGGCATGAGATACTTGTGTCTTTTCATGCGGAGGTATTGCGTCTGACACCGAAGGGCAAAGAGATTGGCGATATAATTCTTGTGAAATTGATCAAAGAATATATTGAAACGAATATTGGCAAACCGCCGATTTATCAATCTTATTCGCTTGTTGAGGCGGTACGTTGTTTGGGCGGCGAACCGTCTCCGGCGGAAGAATACAACGATATTTACTCGGAACGTTTATCGGTTTTATGCGAACCGCGTCGTGAGGCGTTGAGGCGTGGGGTTGCGAATCCGAATGATTATCTTGTTTCGGGGGTGTTGCGAATGTTGGCGATGTTGCGCTCGCGCAATATAAAAATTTACATGGCAAGCGGAACAGAAGAACATTTTGTCCGCGAAGATGTGAAATTACTCAAAATTGACAATTTTTTCGACGGCGGCGTTTACGGCGGTCAACCTGATCCCAAAGCCTTTTCAAAAAAAATCATGGTCGAGCGAATATTGACTGAAAATCAAATTGACGGCAGCGAATTACTCGGAGTTGGTGACGGCGCAACCGAAACAACTGCAGTGTGCGAAGCCGGTGGATTCAACATCGGTGTCGCCTCCAACGAAGACGGAAAACTAACTGTTGATTCATGGAAAAGACGACAACTAATCAGTGCAGGTACCGATTGGATAATTCCGAATTACACAGATACAAACCAACTTGAAGAAAGATTATTCGTGGAGTAAAAATTTATATCGTGTGCAACGATTACGGTATACTCAAGCTGTTTTAGATTTCCCGAAGCTACGATAAACCTGCAACGCAGAGCGTTAAGCAAACGCAACAACGTGAAGCGGTTGTTCAGGGGCGAAGCCTATCGCCTTACCGGCTACGGTATGTAATTTTTCACTTTTTAATTTCAATATGGAGCCAAAAGAAATGAGAACAAGACCGCGTATATTTTTGTCTGGATTTGCGGACGAATCGACATCCAACAAGACGATTGTTGAACAATTTGCGGTTTATGCCGCGTTGGGTTTGCAATATTACAGTATCCGTTTTGTCAATCTTGGCGAAGGTATCAAGAACGTGATGAAACTAACACGTGCTGACATACAAAAAATACGGCAATTTCAAGACGAGTACGGTTTGAATGTGTCTTCGCTTGGTTCGCCTATTGGCAAGACGAAGTTGGAGGATGTTGATGATGGTACGGCGAATACGTTTGTACCGTTTGAAAAGTATCTTGATGAGGTGCGTCTTGCGTGTGATTTGGCGCATGCGATGGAGACGAAGTTGATTCGCGGTTTTTCGTTTTATCATCCGAAGGGAACAGACCCGCGAGATTATCTTAATAAAACGGTTGACCAACTTGGTAAGATTGCGGAAATTTGTCATCGAAGTGATTTAACGTATGGGCTTGAGGTTGAGGCTAATTTGGTTGGGCAAAATGGTTCGATTCTTGCGGACATTTACAGGCAGGTCAATCATCCGGCAATGGTTCTGATTTTTGACGGAGCAAATATCGTGATGCAAGGTTACAATACGCTTGAAGTTTATGAGCAATACGAGGCGATGAAAACGGGGCTTGGTTGGTTGCATGTTAAGGACTATACAAATTCGCGTGCGGTTGATAGAAATGGTCGTGGCGTACATGTTGAGGAGGACAAGATGTCTAATTTTTGTCCGGCGGATTGCGGAGATACGGGGCATGAAAGAATATTTCGCGATTTTGCAACGATATTACCAACGTTGGAGGAAAAGTTACGTGGTCGTGGTTTACCCGGAGTTTTTGTTGATCTTGAGCCGCATTTGAAGGGCGGCGGTCAATTTGGCGGTTTTAGCGGACCGGATGGAATGGGGGTTGCGTTACGGGCGTTGTGCAAAACATTGGATTTCACCGGCATAACATATCACCTACGCGATTTCGACGACGTAAAAGCCGCAAGAAATATCTGATCCAAAAACCATTTTTCCTAAAAAATATTAGCACGCAGATGACGCAGATTGGGGAGGATATTCGCAAGACC
>JAIRWK010000140.1 GCA_031268995.1 Planctomycetaceae bacterium | reverse complement strand
TATTGGTAGAAAACACGGTGTTAAAAAACGCCGTCCCGTATGGGACGGAATATGAGGACATTTCAAACGGTTTAGTTGTAATCACAGTGCGTCCCATACGGGACGCGGAATATTTTTACTATATTTTCTACCAACAGATTGTCCCTAACGGGACGGGAAAATACGCCTGGTTATCACCGATGCGTAACATGAGTTAATAAAATCACACTAAGATAAAACCGTTTATACTCAAGCTGTTTTAAAATTCATGGAGCTGGTTACGGAAACGCAACAACGTGAAGCGGTTGTTCAAGGGCGAAACCTACCGCCCTACCGGCTACGGTATATTGAACACTAATGATCATTTATTTTTGGGTAACACCAAAGGTTCTTAAAAATATCCTTTTCTGCCTTTGTGGTGTTTATTAACTAGTTCTTGGTTATTTTGCGAATCTTGCTCTTTCTTGGAATGCTTTTTTGGGGTTGGGTTTGCTTTGGTTTTGTGGTACGCCGACGGGCAATAAAATTCTTACTTCTTGATTTGTCGGTACGTTTAGTAGCTTGCCGATTTCAACACCGGTACTGCCGCGAATCACTCCATCAAGCCAAACCGACGCATAACCAAGCGCAGTAATCGCCAACAACATATTTTGCGTTGCCGCAGAACAATCTTCAATAAAAAACGACAAATTGCCATAAGCCGGCATCTTGTCGCAAACACACACTATCAACCCTTTAGCCGTCTTGCAAACCGGTCTGTCTCCAAGTACCTTTGCAACCGACGCTATCAACGCAACCTCATCAACTATGACAAAATTAGTCGATTGTGCATTGCAACCGCTAGGCGCATCAATTCCCGCCTGCACGATCTTTATTAAATCTTCACGCGGAACAGGTTGATCGGTGAACGCTCCGCGATAGCTAAATCGTTTTGAAATTGTTTCAAAAATATCCATTCTATTTTTTTAAGGGTTAAATTTTTTTAAGGGACATAAAGGACGTAAAGGACACGATGGACAAAGCGGGCTACCCTGTTTATACCGTAGCCGGTAAGACGATAGGCTTCGCCCTTGAACAACCATTTCACGTTGTTGCGCTCGCCTAACGCTCTGCGTTGCAGGTTTGCCGCAGCTTCAGGAATTTTAAAACAGCTTGAGTATAAACACAGTTTTTTTACCGCAAAGGCGACACAGTCGTATGAAGGTTTTAAAATATCCTTTCTCGCCTTCTTCGCCTTTGCGGTGCTTCTTTGAATTATTTCAATATTCCGTTATTTTGCAACCATGCTTCGCAGAGGTCTGTCCATTTGTTGTATTGATCTTTGTTTCCCATACCGATTCCGTGTCTACCTTTTTGGAAGATGTGCATTTCCACCGGTACTTTGTTTCTTTTCAATGCTAGATAAAATTCTACGCCGTTTTCGGCGTTTACTGCTTGATCTTCGTTTGTGAATATTATGAAAGTGAGTGGTGTTTTCTCGGTAACTTGTTTTTCGCTGGAGTAGAATTTGACAAGTTCTTCGGGCGCGTCGTTACCGATTAGATTTCGTCTTGAGCCGCCGTGAGTTATTTTTGGGTCAAACGAGATGACCGGATAGATCAAAATCATGAAATCAGGTCTTGAGCTAACCTTGTCAATATCATCAACCGGTTTCGCATGATCCTCAAAATGCGTACCCGCAGTTGAAGCAAGATGTCCGCCGGCGGAAAAACCAATCACTCCGATTTTGTCCGTTTTGATTCCAATCTTTTCCGCGTTAAACCGCAAGTATCGCAACGCCCTTTGCACATCGAGCAACGGGCGCGGATGACCGCCGCCTCTGCGAGCATGACGATAAGCAAGAACCGCTGCCGTGACACCTTTCGAGTTAAACCACTGTGCAATTTGAGTACCTTCCCAATCCCACGCCAAACCGCTGTAAGCACCACCCGGACAAATCACAACCGCCGAACCGTTTTGTTCTTTTGGAATGAAAAGTGTTATTTTCGGTTTATCTTGATCGCGTATTTTTTCGCCTTCCGGCACGGCGTTTTCCCAGAGAAGTATTTCGCTCTGTTTGGTTTCATTTTGTTTTATCTCATCGCCGATCAATTGTCCGTTTAGGCTGATAATTATTGCGGCAAAGATGAGAGTTACGGTTAATTTTTGTAATGAATTTTTAGTTTTCATTTTCATTTTCCTAAAATTTTTTATTGGGGGTTAATGTTTTATACCGTAGCCGGTAGGGCGATAGGCTTCGCCCTTGAACAACCGCTTCACGTTGTTGCGTTTGCCTAACGCTCTGCGTTGCAGGTTTACCGCAGCTTCAGGAATTTTAGAGTAGCTTCAGTATAGAAGCTCCCTAGTGAATTTCCAAAAACTGCTTCTATTGTTTACCGAGTTCTTTTGTTTTTGCGATATCGGCTTCGGCTTTTTCTTTATTTCCTAGCATTCCGTAGGTTACGGCGCGGTGCTGGTAGGCGGTGATGTTCTGCGGGTTTAATTCTATCACTCGTGTTAGATGTTGTATAGCGGGACGGAATTTTCCTTGTACTCTTAGTAGGATTCCGATATTTAGATTTGCTGTTAGATTGTCCTGCTCAATTTCCAACGCCTTCTCATAGTCAACAATTGCCTCGTCAACTTGCCCGACCTTACTCAACAATACACCACGCGAACAATAAGCCGGCACAACCTCTTTTGCTTTACCGTCAGCGCGGTTTATTACTTGTGTGTAGTCTGCGATAGCTGCTTCGGAGTTACCTAATTTGGCGTATATTACGGCGCGGTTTGACCAGATTTTAATGTCATCGGGGTATGATTTGAGTATAACGGTAAAATCCTCAAGAGCACCAATATGATCACCGCTCGCAACCTTCGCATGACTGCGGTTAATATAAGCGTCAATGTCATTCGGCGCAAGACGTATCGCTTCATCAAAATCGCTTATTGCGGAATGATAGCGTTTGAGGTGAACGTGTGCCATTCCGCGACTGCTGTATGATTTGGGGTATCTGGGATTGATTTCGATTGCGCGGGAGTAATCCGCCAATGCCAACTCATAATAACTAAGTTTAATGTAAACCAGCCCGCGATTCATGAACGCCTTGTAGTCATTTGGAAATAACTTTATAACCAAAGAATATTCCGCAACAGCATCTTCGTTACGCCCGATTGCTTCCAATACGTTACCTTTATTTCCATGCGCTCTGTAATGATTTGGGTTGACTTCGATTGCTTTGTCGTAGTCTTCCATTGCGTGGTCGTATTCCTTCTTTAGGAAAAATATCAACCCGCGAGCAACAAACGGATCAGGGTCTTTGGGCGAAAATTCTATCGCTTTTGTGTAATCGGTGAGTGCGTCATCAATTTGTCCAACTGAAAATTTGACAAGTCCGCGATTAAAAAATGCTTTTCCATAATCGGGTTTCAATTCTATTGCCCGTGAGAATTCGGTTATTGCGAGTTCATTTTCGCCGCGTTTCCTGTGAACGCATGCGATATTAAAATATGGTGCTGCTTCTTTGGGGGCAAATTTCAGAACTTCGTTGTAGCTGTCAATCGCGAGATCAAACCGTCCCAATGCTTCATGGGCGTTGCCGCGTGAGTAGAACGCCTCAACATAACGCGGATTAGCACTAATCGCCGAATCGAACATGCTGAGAGCTTGTTCGTATTCTTTCTTTTTCATGTACTCCAACCCACGCCGGAGCATATCAGTTTCGTCGAACATATTAAAAATTCATCGGTAAAAATTGGGAGATAATATACTGAAGCTACTTTAAAATTCCTGAAGCTGAACACGTAAACGTAACAACGTGAAGCGGTTGTTTAAGGGCGAAGCCTATCGCCTTACCGGCTACGGTATAAAGACCTTCAGAACAAAAGAAACAAAACACCGAAAATATATACGAAGATAAAATAATACCCATTTTTAAAAACAATAAAAGCCCCAAAAAGAAAACTCGCCAAAGATTCCGATCAAATCGACGATTCGGCGGCTAGTGATGAGCGACTCGTCCGATATTTTTTTAAGGGATAGTAGGGACAAAAAGGACAGGCAAAGTCTTACCTTGATCAAGTAACCGCAAAGGTTGCCTCTACTTTCAATGATGTTGTGTAAATGGTTACTCCGTCCCTCGTGTCCCTTATGTCCCTACTGTGTCCTTTTAAAAGCTCCTAGAAGTATCTATTGAAGGTTGCTCTTAGTTCTCCGTCGTATTGTCTGTTGTGTCCGGTTAGCGGGACGGTGTAGCCGACACCTAGACTGGTTTTTTTGTTGAACAGTAATCTTGTGCCGAATGTCATGTCGACGGCGTGATATGATGATGAGTCATTTCCGATGTCGAACAGGTAGTTACCTTGTTGGTGATAGATTCCGCGTAATTTTTTTACTGATTGTGTCCAGTGCAATTCTGTTGTGAAATTCATTGCCCAATTTGATTGTTTTGGTGGTTGTGGGGTTGGGATAATGGGGTTTATGTAGGGGTAATTTGGTGAGGGTGCTTGTCCGTTGTAGGTGTAGTTTTGTTGTTGTCTATTATTCCAAATTTCTTGTCTGCGCAACCAGTAGCCGATTGCCAAAGTGGTGTAGAGGTATGAGCGGTCGTAGGTTTTACCGATGCTGATCATTCTATTTGATGAGGGTTGGTTTAGGTCGGCGATGTATGTTGAGTCACCGATAGCTGCGCCGTCGCCTTGCAATACCGCGTTGAAAAACAACCTATCATCCGGCACAACCGAAACGCCAAGATACGGCATGAAATGTATTGTCCGGTTTTTCCATCGGATAATGTCGTTTCCTGAACCGTAATCTATTATGCTTGAATCTTCGGCGAGCGGCAATGAAAAACCGATTCCTGTTGTCCAGATAATATGGCGGCGTTCAAATAGGACGTATTTTGTGATAACTGTCATGTCGCCAAGCCGTAATTTATCAACATCGTTTTCGCCGAACAGGCTCAATTGATTATTAGTTGTTACGGCAAGCGGGACGCGGATTTCGATTGAGGCTAAGTCGTTGAGGAGTGTTTTTTCAAATCCGATTGTGAAGCGGTTAATTTGTATTGGTGTACGTTTGAGGTCTTGGGTGAATTGGACGTTGTGGAAGTAATTGTGGTCAAAAATTATTCTGTTGGTTGGTGTGATTGTCATGTTGTCTGCTGCTTTTTGTCGTCCTAATCCGTATGCGGCGTTACCGATGTTATAGGGTACTTTATATTTTGCGAGGAAGTCGTATGTTATTTGTGCGTCTTGCAAATCTTGGGCGTGATTATAAGTTCCGCCGATTGGGTTTTGGAATTTAACTTGTGATTGTGCGGAGTCGAATTCAACGCGGCTGGGGTCAATTCCGTAATTTTTGGCGTACTCAATTAAGCTAGGCGAAACGGTTATATCGAAATCCGTAACCGATGCCGTGCCGTTGGCGACCTTGCCGAGAAATGTAACAACTTCATCACGCATGTAAGACGGCGGAGTTTCTATACCGAGTGCGTATTGTGCGCTTGTGTTTATTGATCCTGATGCGGGCAATGACTGAAGGTTATATGACGGTTTGCCGAACAATGACGTTACGTTAAATTTGAGAACGTTACCGTTAATTTCCGAGTTAACAACTGAATTTCGGTTGTAGGTGAATGTTTCTATGGTTGTGAAAAAGTTTCCGGTTGAGTTAGTTGATGGTTCGATTTGTCCGCCGAATATTTCTGTGCCGCGTAAATTTCGACCGACGAAGCTATTTTTAGCGGTTTGTTGCCAATTTGCCGGTTGTTTTTTGCGAAAGAATGGTGAGAAGATAGAGCTGCGACGTGTGTTTCTATTTGGGGCAACCGGTCGCGTGTTGGTCTGATAATCAAATTGCGGGGCGGCGGTTCCGTTTGGAGTCGGGTTTGGATTTAGGTTTGGGGTTAAATTTGTTGTTGTGTGAGTGGGCAATTGTGGGTAGTTTGCGGGCGATTCGGGTTGCGTGTAAACGGGTAAGTTCGGGTAAGGATAAGGATATTGCGGGGCAGGTTGTGAGCGTACAATTTCCGATTGACTCAATATAAGCCATATTATCGTAACAAAAATGATCAACTTGGAATAATACGTTATACCGAAGCCGGTATGGGCGGTAGGCTTCGCCCCTGAACAACCGCTTCGCGATGCTACGCTTGCGTGTTCAGCTTCAGGAATTTTAAAACAGCTTGAGTATATTTTCATTATTTCTTTGTGCGGGCAGTCTAAAAATTATAATTGAATCCTAGATTAACGACATGTGTTTTTGATCTATCACCTCTTTCGAATATGTAATCGACGATTAGTTGGCTTTGTTTTTTATCTGTCATGTAGTATCTTGATCCTATGCCTAGTGAGGCGAGGTTTCGTCCGGCTTTTATACCTTTTAGGTGTGCTGGTTTGATGATTCCGGCTTCTGGTATTGACATGCTCATTGACAATGAATCATTTCCTCCGATTTGTCTGCTGTACCAAGATTGTGTTTCGAGTCTGAATCTATCGTTAATTTTCCATAGTGAGTTGAAACCTGCGCGGAAGAATATTTGGTCGATTTTGCTGCCGCTGATTTTTGTTTGTAAGTAGTCGTTTACGGCGAATGAATCTGTGTGCGCGTAGCGGACATCGACCGCAACTCCGGGCATGAATGCGATACCGGAACGCCAATGGATTGGGCGGATGAGTTCTATGTTCCAGAATGCTGAATCGCCGTCGTATTCGGATTTGGTGAAGCCGTAAATTGGTGTGGATGTATTTTGATCGAAGCCGAGTAAACTTTGGCGTTTACTTTTGAATTGCTGTAGTCCCAAGCCGATGTATGAGTTTAGTTGTAATTCGTTCAAAAATTGGTACTGCATGTACAAACCGAAAACGAAATCGTCCATATCGATTTTATTTCCGTTTTGGCGTTGGGTCAATTTGGCATCGCCTGTTGACAAGATGAGACCTGCGAGCAATGCGTTATTGAATCGTTTATCGATGCCGATGTTGAATCCTGATCTGAATGTTTCGAGGTTTTGTGCGTTTCCGTCGCTGGTCATTTCGAGGTCGTATCTATCGGTTGAGAACCAGAAATCGCGGGTTGTGTTGGGATTTTTGGGTGCGCCGCGAAGGAGTGAATAATTGTAACGATAATTGTCAACGTCTTGCAATGAGAAAAGGTGATTTGAAATTGTGTGGTATGGGCTTGTCAATGCCATGTATTTTGCTTCGGAGTGAATTACGGTGTTGGACAAATTTGAAAACAGTGTGAGCAATTGTTCGTCGTTTAATTTCATAAGGTGTTGTTCAAATTCGGACAAACTCCAATGATTAAATGCTTGTGCGAAGTATTCGGCGAGTGCGGTATTATTTGTGTTGAAGTTATGTAGTTTTGCGTATTCGTCGGCTGTGAGTGTTTTGTAAACGATATCCATTGAGGTTGCTGCGTTTTTGAATTCGCCGTATCGAGACCAGAATCCGCCGGATTTTTCAATTTTGGATTTCAATGTCTCTTGTGTTTCGATGCTGAATGGTGTTCCTGATTCGTTGATTGACATTACGTTTTCGATGCGTTTTTCGTTGGTTGTGCTTGCCAATGGTGTTTCGTTTATGAGTTTAATTTCTCCTGCGAAATTTATTTCGTTGGCTTTAATCATATCTGTAGTGGGTTCGATGACCACTGTTGCGGTTTTGGCAACATTGATTTCTTGTTCGGCGTGGAAGGCTTTATGACCAAGCAGTGTTACTAGTGCGTTATTTAGGATTTCAATTTTGCCTTCTGTGTAAAGGTTATTTTTGAAGGTAATGTTTCCCGCGCCGATTTCAACGTCGCCGTACAAATTAACAACTTGTCCGCCGTCATTAAAATTAGCTGCGATACCGAAGAAGTCGCCGCCTTCGAATGTGTAATTACCGCCGCCGATCAGCAGGCTTGAGAATGTTCGTGCGCCGTATTTAATGTCGGTGATTTCTTTTGTTGTGGTATCGATTATTGGTTTACCGAGAATTACTGTACCTTGTTTTCCGGTCGCGTCGAACACGATGTAATCGGAGTGGTTAAAACTTTCGGCTTTTCCGTCATCGTCTAGCCAATTTCCGTTTGATGAAGTGTTCAAATAACCGTCTGCGTCTTTAGTCCAAACAATTCGTCTTCGGTCTTCGTCTTTCATTTCGATTAGGACTTGCAATGTTGTGTAATTATCAACAGTTCCGCCGTTACTGCCCGATCCGAACAGCAAATCCGCTTTTTGTCGGCTGCCATTCTGATCGCCGCCAAGCTCCAACGAAAAACGCTCAAGCATATCCGGCGGAAAAGCATCCGAACCAATTTGACTCGCAACATCTACGCTCTCCAATACTGTAAATTGACCTGTGTGCCATGAACCGATATTGATTATATTATTTTCTAATGTTCCGTTTCCACGTGTAAATTTTGTCGGGTCTCTTTGGTCAAACGGCAAATTCGGATCGTTGCTGTTGGTGTAACCGCCGTTTTCGTCGTAGTAGTCGTAGCCTCCGTTGTTACTCAAAATTACTTTATCGGAGATATTATCTTTTTTCAAGTCAATATTAAGTGTCGTGTTGATTAAAATAACCGGACCGTACATACGTAGCAGACCATTTGTACCAAAGAAGTTATCAGTACCGTAGCTTTCGGCATCTAGCACGATTGTTCCGACTAGATTTTTGCTGTCGATAATGGACGAAGTAGCTGTAAATTTTTCACTATCGGGACTCAAGTAAGCGTTTTCATAAACATGATACAACGTTCTAATCGACCCGTTTCCTGTAACTCCTCCGCCGTTTTCAACCCATACATAGCCGTCAGCCCAAAATTGATCAAGCACACCTTCGTTCGGAATTTCGACAGCCTCTTTTATGCCCAACACCAAAGTAATGTTGTCTTCGTCGATTTTACCGGCAAGATGTAATGAACCTCCACTGATTTCCATGATACTACCTTTTCCCAATACTGCGCTGGTTAGTTGTACGAACGCTTGCGGATTTTCAAAATCCAGATAAAAAAAGTTATTATTGCTGACGCTTGCAGGATTGGGCAAGGCAACGGGACCTATTTGGAGGTGTGGGTTGTAGATTACTGCCGAGGTGTCTACCAAAATTGGATCGTCGAATACGATGCCGTGTCGTGAATTGCCGGTAAAGGTAACGACGTTACCGCCCCCATTAACGATGGCGGCGTAGTTGTTGGAGGATGGCGTGCTATTGATGGGCGGCGGTATAATTATGTTTGTTATTTCTGTTGTATTTTTTGAAACGAGCAGCATACCGTTTGCGCCGTTTGAATCCTTGTTGCCTGAAATTAGAATACTGCCGTCTGTTGTATCGAAATTTATTATTGAATTTTCCGCATAGATACCGCCGCCTATGCCTGCGCCGGCGGTGATGCCGTTATTGGTATTGGTTTGTTGTGAGGAGAATTGGCTGGCGTTGCCGATGAGTTGGCTGGTGTTATTGGTGATGAAAACGTTGCCGTTGATTTTCAATTCTGCGCCGTCGGTCAAAGAGATTGCGGCACCGTTTGCGCTTGTTATTACGTCGGTCAACCGGAGTACTTCGCCCTGTGCCGCCGCAAGTTCCAAAGTCGAATTCGGCTCCATTACAATTCTGTTTTTCGCGTTTACTGATGTTTCGGCTTTGATTGTGTTATCTGTACCGCGAACGGTGATTCGACCTTGCGAATGTGTTTCGTCGAGGTAGCGTTCAAAATAAGAACCGAACGCATCTTGTGTACCGTAGATCAATGTTCCGCCTTCAAGCAATGTACCGTAAGCTGATTTTATGGGAACTTTCGCGAGCAATGTTCCGCCGTCGTTGACGTAAACAAGACCATTTGCAACGTATCCATCGAATTTAGGATTAGGGTTGATTATGAGGTGTCCTTCTGAATTGCGGCTCGGCAATCGTAACTCAAATATTTTACCGCTGACTTCAAGACCGCTCATTGTTACGTCATCTGTAACGGCGGTAATAACAACATGATCATTTCCTTGATCGGTATTGTCATTCAAGACTACGAGATTCTTATCTGTAATTTCAGAGTCCGACCAATCACCTGCACCTGTCCAATTAAGAACATCCCCATTCCATTCGCCTGAACGTAATTGCAGAATCATCATTTTATTGTAATTCGGATCGCCGAGATCATTGGTCTTATCATCGTTATCGAGGACTGCGAGTACCACACGCGAGTCGTCCATAACTTTATATCCGTCTTTCAAGTATTCGGATTCTAAACCGTTTACCGCGTAGTATGCGATTGTAGCACCGTCGTAGCGTACTACCCATTGATTATTGACCGCGTCGATGGAATCGGCTTCTATCAACACGTATTTTTCCGGTCCTTTCCAATCGCCTTCCGCAATCTTGATAGTATTGATTTCGTTACCGAATGAAACATGTCCGTCAACTACGATCTTGTCGCTTCTGTGTCCGAGAACTTTACCTTCGCTGTCTTTTGTTTGCTCTAAATTAACTGCCAATGTTACTCCGTAAAACGCAATCTCTATTGCTTTGCGTTGAAGTTCCGGTAAGTAGTTCTCGGTAATACTGCTATTGGTGAATTGAATCGTACCAATTGCGCTTTCGTCATTATTTCTGTTTGCCTGTATTTGGTAACCGAACAATTCTTTAATTTTCGGTTCATAGATAAACGAATCGGGGCTGATTGTACCGGAGAGTTTAATTTGTGATTGTTTGGAAAATTTTATTATCCCGTTTCCGGCAAGTTGCGCACCTTTTACCAAAGTGAAATCTTCTGAACCGATGTCGATAGAACTTTTCACGCCAGCTGCATTTTTTGCGTCATCTGTTTCGTCAACTAAACGCAATGTACCGCCGTTTATTGTTATGTTACCGTTTATGATATTGTCGCCTTTGAATTGGACAAAACCTTCCGTATTACTGCCGTCGGGTGTACGGAAGTCGATAAACAACCCTATCGGATTACCCGATTCAAGTATCGAATACGCATCTGTCGGCACGGTTGACAATGTGTAGTAGTATGGATCTCGTACTTGAATTGGGTCGTCGAAAAATACGCTGCCGTTACTCGAACCGGTAATATTGATCGCAACATTACCAGCTGTTGAAATCGCAAGATATTTATCAACACTTCCGTCGTTGTAATAGTTACCGGAAAATTTAATGTTACCGTTGGTCGAATCAATATTGAGAAGATTACCACCAGCGAGATGAATTGCCCCATAACCATAACCATTACCACTGTAACTGTAATATGGTGCAATATTATCAATAAACGACATGCCGCCATTGATCGTTAAGTCTGAGTAGTTACCAGCATAAACAGCACCAGCATTACAAGAATTATAAGAATTATAGTATGCTTTATCGCTTGCGATTACGCCGTCATTTCCCTTGATTGTCCAAGTTGTTCCAAGTTCTGTCTCAAGAGTCAATTCTGAAGAAGACGCAACATAAAACCAATTTTGCGAAACAAGGTCTCTCTCAAATATTTTTTGTCCATTTGTGATTTCGTGATGACCGAATCCTTTTATTTTTAGTGTTTGATTCCGTGCTGAGCTAGAGTTGTTTGATTGAATGTAAACGATACCGCTTTCGTCTCCGTCATACGCATCATTTGTCAATTTTCCTAATGCTTCGTGGTGTCCGACTAGAATAGCTCCGTTGTCGTAAATGTGTGTTCCTTTGTCAAATGAAGTCGGAATACTTATAACGGTCTCTTGAGTTGTGGTAATATCAAGCCGTCCGGTAACAGTTTGACCGTTTGATGTAATTTTAGAAGTTCCTGTGATTCTTCCATTGCCGCCTTCGTAGTAGGTATTACCTTTTGCATCAACTTTTGCGATACCGGGGCTAACAAACGTGTTGCTTCCGCCGATTATTCGCATACCGGCAACTTGAACGTTGTTCTCAATATCAACATTATTACGCCCATCGCCCTTGCCGTTGAATATAACGTAATCGTTGGGATTAAATGTCTCTTTCATTGTCGTAAATAAATCACGCCAATTGTCCTTTGTTGTATTCCATTGATCGACCGGATTTAGACCTGTCCATATCAAATCCTTGTTATTGAAAGGCGTTGCCGTTACGAGCAAGAGGCGGTTATAGTCCGTACCGCCATCAACAACAACCGTATCAATAATAAGATTCGCCGTTTGACGAGTACCAATAGCCATTCCCGCCGCCTTTAACTCGTCATCTGCAATAAACCAATCACGTTTAAGCAATTCACCTTTCTCCGCTCGCATTAACTCAAACGTCCCATCAACCCAATTATTCAACTCAACTTTAATTCTGTCAGACGGAGCGGTAATGCCAGTACTAATATCACCCGTAATCAAAATATCATCTGATTTTTTGATCTCGTAATTAGGATTAGAACCATTAGAAATTATTCCGTCTATTATCGATTTATCGTCGTCATCCACCACAAATTCCGGCATTGTCTTAATTATGCTATTCGGTGCAAATTTTTCCTCCGACAAATCAACCTTGTACGTGATATTATTCCCGAATTCTACATTTGCATCCAACTCGTAGTTACCTATTATTCTCGAATAAATAACTTCGTTTCGTCCGCTTACCGCGTTTGCAAAACCAATTCCGGCAGGCGGTTCAAATTGGTCGCTGTCAAGATCAAATGTAACATTATCACCAAATGAAATTTTGCTGCGATCAAAAATATTATTGCTGTCAAATTTACCAGCGCGCAAAATTCCTTGACCAGCAAGCGTAGTACCATTGGCAAATTTAATTTCATCATTTGTTGTAAACGAGGTCGGATTTAGATTAGACATTGACGAATTAACTTCAGCCAAACGAAAAGTACCGGCGTTAATATTGAGAGTTCTGACTGTACTATCTTTGGTCTGCGGATTCAAAATATTTTCGCCGACAAATTGCACAAATCCGGTGCCGTTTTTCGTTAAACTATTACCGCCGTCATCACCGCTTAAAATCGGATCATCAAAGTAAAAATTATGACCTCCAGACAATGCGACAGCTACATTTGATTCAAGATAAAGCGAGTTCGCTTTGGGAGTATTATTATCATCAATGTTGTTATTTGAAAAAGCAATATCGCCAGCATCTGTGTTAAGAGTAACTATTCCATTGTTAGTAATATAAGCTGCGCCGCCGAATTCTGTTGCGAAGTTATCAATAAAACTTGTATTGCCATTTACGTTCAAATAATTCCCGTAAAACGCACCGCCGCGATTTGCGCGGTTATTTATAAAGCTGGAACTGCTGCCGACAACGAGTGAAGCACTACTAATCGCGCCGCCGTTTCCTGTTGCGCTATTACTGGCGAACATATTGTTAGAGGACAGAGTAACCGTATCACCAGCTTTAATAGCACCGCCATCATCGTTTGTTTTGTTACCGACAAAACTTGTAAGTAAGTAATCTAGCGCAGTCGGTAAAGTGATAGTAACATTACTCACCGCGTAAATTGCACCGCCGCCGCTACCGGCTTCGTTACCATTAAAAATTACACTGCTGCCGTTAGACAATGAAATATTTAACGAGGTTGTGCCATAAATTGCGCCGCCGCTAGCGGTTGCACGATTACCGTTAAATACAATATTACCGCTGGTCAAGTTGAAACCGCTGGTGTAGATTGCGCCGCCGTTTTTTGCGGAATTACCATTGAAAAGCACGGAACCTGCGAGATCTATTGATCCAGCATTTATTGCGCCGCCGTTGTTGCCTGAAACGTTGCCCGCAAAAATTACTTCCCGGTCAGGGCTAACTATAAAATTGTTCAAATTCAAACTCAAATTTCCGTCAACATACAACGCTCCGCCGTCACCGCCAGCTTGATTATTTTCGAACACTACTGCGTTATATATGTACGATAAATCAAGATCATCGTCCGTAATAATACCGCCGCCTTTGCCCGTTGCTGTATTGTTATAAACTTCAAGAGTAGGATGGGGATCAAAAGTCAAGGTTCCATTACCGGTAACTTCAATCGCACCGCCATCTACCGTACTAGTATTATTCCTAAAAACAAGACCGCCGCTAGATAAAATAGGAATTACCTCATCAATCTCTACCGTAGATGTAGTAGTAGTACCTACTCTTAGAGGAGAACCGAAGGTTAAATTTGTACCTTTCGTAAAATTAAAAACGCCATCGCCTCCTCTAACATTTTCAAATACAAGCTTACCATTATGTACGAAAAATAATGTTCCAAAATTCGAAAGCGAAGTTACACCTGAATCATCAAACCGATTCGTTAATGTTCGAGCTTCTGGAGTTACAATAACACCAAAATAATCATCACGCACTCCAACGTCACCCCAATTTAAAATAGACGACATAAGTGAGCTGTTTATTAATGCCCCGGATAGATCGACATTTACGTTTCCTCGTGTCGTGCTTTGAACATAAGTTCCAAACGCTTTATCATTGCCGAGAATTATTATTCCGCCTTTTAAGTCAATTCCGCCGACAAACTCATTTGAACCGTTAAATTGAACTTTATTTGGAATAGGTGTAGCACCTACCGACGAAACACTACCAGCGGAAAGGCTAGCGTCAAGTATCAACTTACCGGATTTGTTGGTAGTAAGTGTAGTTTTTGAACCGTCCGCAAGAATATTTCCAATGAAAATTACATTAGTATCCGGTCCCGAAACTGTCATTTCCGCAACCGTTTTACCAGTACCGCCAAGCGTAATTGTTTGCGGTGTTAGCAATGCTAAAGGAGACATTGTCGTATCTATAATGCCATACACACTACTAAATTTAACTGCGTCACCATCGAGAAAAGCAATTGGAGTAGATGGCACTTGTTCCCAATTCGTAACCGTGAGATTCCAATCCGTAGCAGCACCTGTTCCCGTCCAAGTCGAAACATCGTTTGTAAAAGCAACATTCATAAATTCCAATGTAAGAGAACTATTACCTGTACCGATTTTTCCGCTAATATCACCAGTAACACGTCCACCTGCCGTCCAATCTTCTCCGTTTAACTCAATATCCAAATTTAGATCTGTTGAAAGTATAGAAGTTACCGATGCGGGATCGGGAGAATCAGTAAAATCAGTAAATTCGGTAACAATTCTTCCATTACTACCTGTAAAACTCAAAATGTCTAAATTTTGTGTACCAGTGAATGTTACTAAACTGGACAAATCGACATTGATCGTAGCCGGAGTTATGGCATCAGAAGCCAACAAAACCTCTGGTTTATCGTATGTACCCAAAGTTGTAGAACGAGTGATCACCAGCTTATCGCCAATTATTGTGTTGTTATTTTTTCCGACATCTACTTTAAAAGTCATTCCGCTTGACAATGTTACATCGCCATTAAGAGTCATTGTCCCAATACTTCCCGGATTCGCACCGGCAGAAAACATACTAACGGCACCAAAAGTAAACCCATTGCGGTCTGCCGGCGCAGGTAGTGGATTTTCGGAGGTGTTGACGAGTGCGTTTGTAATCGTACTGGTACCGGCAAGAATTCCATTTATTGCGACGGCTTGGTTATTTGTGGTCATATCTGATGTTGTTACCAAAGTTCCATCAACTGTCATACCATTAAACGCCACTCCAGAACCGCTTAACCGCAAATAACCCGCTGCGGTTATTGCCCCAACATTTGTTGTTCCGCTACCTGTTGTGTTGAAAACAACACTACTGTCGCTGTCGATTCCAATATTGCCGCTATACAAGTTAAAAACCGAACCGAAATAATTTAATTTGCTCGCGCCCGTAACTGAAATGTTGTGTGCATTGGTGTTGTTCGGTGTGCCTATCCCGCCGATTAAATTGAGTTCACCGTTGTCCTGATCATTGCCGACAACAATTTCACAATTTCCGGCTAGATTCAAAGTACCTCTTATATTTACAATACCGTCTGAACTGATGATCAAATCTCCGCCCGTTGTAATACTACCGCCATCGCCAACCCCTAACCGCGTACCAGCACTTGTACTACCAGTAATACCAACAACATTAATACCGGTATTCGCTGTTAAATTTGAACCCGCTCCATCAACATACACTTGCCCGTGTTTAGAGCCGTTAAATGCTTCAATATCTAACAAACCAGTCTGTACTTTGGCACCACTTGCAACATTGAGCTTTCCTGTAACATTGAGATTGGCGTTGTTGCCGGTCAAACTCGAACCTTGCCCAGCGACATTAACCGTACCGCTTGGTGTAATATTTATGGTGTTTACAGCTGGTGCTGTTGTAGTCGTAACAGAGCCATCGAGGTTATTAGTACTAGTAACAACATTACCAGATGCACTAGTTGAAAGACTAGCTCCGTCTGATATGTTGACGATTTCTGTACTGTTGGCAGGAGACTCCGCACCTATTTGGAGTTCGGTATCCGCATTCTGATTGATTACATCCAATGTACTTCCGCCGGAAACATTGAACACTCCCGTTTGATTGCTGTTTGTGGCAATCGACAAAGAATTCGCTCTCAATATACCGCCGTTAAATAAATTCAACCTGCCATACGTTCCAGCAGAATTGAGCAACTCAACATTATTCACAATCATTGAGCCGCCAATATTGTTTACTGTACTATTAGATATTGATAATTTAGAAGCCTGCAAATTCCCTTTACGTCCGTTTCTACTTGCGATGAATATTGATGAATTGGTCGCGCTAATACTTCCCGCTTCAACTATAGCATTGCCAACAACCCCAAGCGTAGAACCGTATAAATCAATTACGCCTTTTGAACGTATCGCTGTTGTATCAGATATTCCAGAAACATTTATCGTTCCTGTTCCTGTTCCTGATCCCACAGATATATTACCGGTAGTTGCCACATTACCACCGTTAATAATATTCAATATGCCATGATTACTGTTTGCACCAGTTCCAATACCCAACGTACTAGCTCCAAGCTCAAACCTAGAACCGCCCCCAACAACATTGACAATACCCCGTGAATTATTTCCGACAGCAATAAAACTGCTACTAGTTCCTACAGCAGTTGCTATCGCACCGTCCAAAATATCAAGAATACCTGAATCGGTATAGCCGACAAAAAATTGCGAAGCCTTCAATTCCGAAGACGCACCGCTTGAACCTTTACCGCTAACAATAACATACCCTCGTGCCGGATTATTTGAAGAATCTTGTCCGATGTATAAATTGTCATCTACAGTTGCCTTACCTCCTTTAGTAATTTCGAACCGCCCCGTAACATACAAATCCGAATCAAATGCCCACTCCGCACCACTGCCAGTAACAGCATCAAACTTTGAACTCATATTGAAACCACTACTAGTTGTCAATTTTCCACCGCGAACAATAATTCCGCGCTGAATATTTCCATCCGAATAGATATTATTCAAGTTCAATGTTCCAGTGCCGGTTTTGGTAAGTCGCCTGTTGTTACCCAAATCGGGGAAATAAAGATATTCGGACGAATAATAAGAGTTCGCAATACCTTCAGGAACAACTAACAATAACTCGCCATCATTACCAGAGGAATCACCATTGTAAAAATATATGCTACTACCGGAGAACCGAAACATACTGGGATTATCATTGTAACTGTCCCTCAAGCTGGCTGGTATGTTATTATAGTTGTAATAAACGATAAATTTTTCTGCTTTAATGGGTTGGTTTGAGCAGATTGCGGCAATAAAGATTGTCAGCAGCGCAACAACAAACCGCAGCAAGATATTTTTCTTCTTACCGGATTTCATTTTTTGATTCCGTTTATCAGGGTTTCGCTTGTTCTGCATTTGAACTTTTGTTGTCATTAAACCAAAGCTGCTACGAAATTCATCTTTTTAAGACAGGATAACAGGATTATCAGGATGTAACAAAATCCTGTCAAAAAAATAAAACTGAATTTCATAGTGCGATGAGTATAAACTTTATATACCCAAACTATACTCGAGCTACTTTGAAATTCCTGAAGCTACGGTAAACCTACAACGCATAGCGTTAGGCAAGCGCAACAACACGAAGCGGTTGCTCAAGGGCGAAGCCTATCGACCATACCGGCTACGGTGTACTTTAAAATTCATGGAGCTGGACACGGAATTTTAAAACAGCTTCAGTATATAACCCTTATAATCCATACCGTTTTCAGTATAACCCACACATTCCACACAAATACTTAATAAGGTATCATCCGTTTTATCGGCAAAATCAATTCATTCTGTAAATAAAAAATAACGGTAAAAACGATTTTATACCGAAGCCGGTATGGGCGAAGCCTATCGCCCTACCGGCTACGGTATAGCAAATCAGATTTTCCCCCTTCCGATCTTGCGAATATCCTACCCAAAAATCTGCGTCATCTGTGTGCTGATATTTAAAATTGTTGCGGTGGTATTGACGTTTGGGCGTGCGTATTTATACTAGAACGGCTTTTTGAGCTGTTTGTTCAAGGGCGATAGGCGGCTTCGCCCTTGAGTAACCGCTTCACGTTGTTGCGCTACCGTAATCAGCTTAAAACAGCTTGAGCATAGAACCGCCCCTACGTAGATTTTGCCGAAAGCTACGTAGATTTTGCCAAAAGCTACATGACTAAAATGAGTTTTTAGCACTTCCTTCAAGCTACTTTAAAATTCCCGAAGCTGAATACGCAAGTTGTTCAGGGACGAAGCCTACCGCCCGTACCGGCTTCGGTACACCACCATAAAATAATGGCAACTAATATTGAACAATTTTTAGTCGAATGCCGACAAGCCGATGTTGTACCTGTTACTCGTCAATTGTTGGCAGATTTGCACACGCCTGTTTCGCTTTTGAAGCGGTTTTACAGTAATCAAGAGGGCGTATTTTTGTTGGAGAGTATTGAGGGCGGTGAGAAGTGGGGGCGTTATTCGTTTCTTGGGATTTCGCCTCATGCGTTTGTTGAGGTTTGGGGTGAATGTGTTGTGGTGCGTGAGTTTGACGAGACGGGCAAACCCTCACAAGAAAATTCCATCCCACACAACAACAAACCACTCAACATATTACGCGACTTAATGTCAAAATATCATGCGGTTGGGCAAACGGATTTACCGCGATTTTTTGGCGGTCTTGTTGGTTATTTTGCTTACGAAATGACGATGTTTTTTGAAAATATCCCAAGCCAGCTTGAAAACGAACCTTTTGCGAGCTTCGTTATCCCGCGAACAATGCTGATTTTGGATAACTTGAAACAAACCTTGACCATCTGCGTATTGACCTTCCCCAACCAAACCTCTTGCCCATCTTGCCCAACCGATTGCGGAGAAGATAAGGAACGAAGCAAAGAAAAATTATTCAAACTGGCAACAGATGAAATTGAACGAGTGGTTCGCGAGTTAGAAAAATCTGTCCCCTCGCCGCAACCCGAAAGCGGTACACAAAAAAAATTACGGCTCAAACCGGCAATTACAGAAGATGAATATTGCAGCAGCGTCGAAACAATCAAAGAACATATCGCCGCAGGAGACTTAATACAATGCGTGTTCTCACAAAAATTCGTGTCGGAAAACGTCCCCGATGCCGTCTCTCTCTACCGCGCCCTGCGATTCGCTAACCCCGCACCGTATTTATTTTTTATGCATCTTGGCGGAATGGTTCTTGCCGGTTCGTCGCCTGAGACGATGATTCGGTTGGAAGGGCGAACGGCAACATTGCGACCAATCGCAGGAACACGTAAACGCGGCACAACAGAACAACGCGACCGAGAACTCGCAGATGAATTGCTAAAAGACCCAAAAGAAAAAGCTGAACATTTGATGTTAGTTGACTTGGGACGCAATGATTTAGGACGTGTTGCAAAAACCGGAACGGTGCAAGTTACGGATTTAATGTTTGTTGAACGACATCCGCACGTCATGCACCTTGTGTCAAATGTCATCGCACAACTTGAAGACGGATTAGACGGCTTCGACCTGTTCGAATCAACCTTCCCAGCAGGAACATTGAGCGGCGCACCAAAAGTTAAAGCAATGCAAATCATCGCCGAACAAGAAAATTCCTCTCGCGGAGTTTACGGCGGCGCAGCAGGATACATCTCCTTCAACGGAAATATCGACTTCGCAATCACAATCAGAACCGCAAAAATACACAACAATAAACTAACAGCACAAGCTGGTGGCGGAATCGTTTACGACTCAATTCCAGAACTCGAAAGAAAAGAAACAATAAATAAAGCAATGGGCATAGCAAGAGCAATAGAAATGCTGGAAAATTACTGATTTGGGGGAGTTTTTTCACCGCAAAAGCAACAAAGCCGCAAAAAGGCTTTTTAAATATCCTTTTTCGCCTTCGCGGTTTTTATTTTTGGTAAATAGGTAACGTAAAAGCGTAAAATAACTTTTAAGGAGAATAAAATGCAACAACAAATAGAAGAAATTGGCATAACATTTGACGACGTGCTTCTTGAGCCGCAATACAGTGAAGTTGTGCCTTCAGAAGTTGATGTTAGTACACAACTTACCCAACGTATCCGGTTGGCGGTACCGCTTCTAAGCTCGCCAATGGATACAGTAACAACCTCCGCAATGGCAATAGCTCTTGCCCAAGAAGGCGGTATTGGAATAATACACAAAAACCTCAAAGAAGAAGACCAAGCCGAAGAAGTATCCAAAGTTAAACGAAGCGCAAACGGCATCATCCGACATCCCGCAACATTGCCCCCAAACGCAACCGCCGAACAAGCACAAACAATAATGTTGCAAAAAAATGTTTCAGGACTGCCGATTGTCAGCGATGACAATAAACTCTGCGGTATTCTCACAAAACGCGATTTGCGGTTTTTGGAAAATCTCGACGTGAAAATTTCCGACGTAATGACCTCCCAAAACCTCGTTACCGCAACCGGTAACGTTACCCTCGAACAAGCAGAACAAATTTTAATGGAAAAAAAAGTGGAGAAACTTATGCTCGTGGACGAATCGGGAAGACTAACTGGGCTAATAACTATCAAAGATATTGATAAAATGCGCAGTTTTCCGCGAGCTTGTAAGGATAGCGAAGGCAGATTGCGTGTTGGTGCGGCGGTCGGGGTGTTTGACGAGTCGCGGATTGAGCGTTTGATTGAGAAAGGTGTTGATTTATTGGTAGTTGACAGCGCGCACGGTCATTCGGCAAACGTGATAGAAACAATTCAATTGATTAAACGACAATTCGACATTGATGTTGCGGCGGGCAATGTTGCTACGGCAGAAGGCGCAAAAGCACTTGGTGACGCAGGGGCGGATGCGGTCAAAGTCGGAATCGGACCAGGTTCAATTTGTACGACGCGGGTTGTGTCAGGGGTTGGTATGCCGCAAGTTACGGCGATTTGTCGGGCGGCAAGAGCGTTGTTAGGCAGTAGTATTTCGATAATTGCCGATGGCGGAATACGCTATTCAGGCGATTTGACAAAAGCAATTGCAGCAGGCGCACACGCCGTAATGATTGGGAGTCTGTTTGCCGGTCTTGAAGAAAGTCCCGGACAATTGATACTTTATCAAGGACGAACTTTCAAAAGCTATCGCGGAATGGGATCGCTTGGGGCAATGATCAAAGGATCAAGCGAAAGATACGGACAATCCAAAGGAACAAAATCCGAAAAATTGGTGCCGGAAGGTGTTGAGGGGCGTGTGCCGTACAGAGGAACATTAGGTCCGTTTGTGTATCAGTTGATCGGCGGATTGCGTGCGGGAATGGGTTACTGCGGCGCGCAAACTATTGATGATTTAAGGACAAAATCACGATTCATAAGAATTTCATCAGCAAGCGAACGAGAAAATCACCCACACGACATAGTCATAACACAAGAAGCCCCTAATTACAGCAGCGAACAACCTTGAGACAAAAAAAGTAAACACCGCAAAGGCGAAGAAGGCGAAAAAGGATATTTAGGAAACCTTTGTGCGACTTCTTTGCCTTCTCGGTGAAAAAAACTCTCCCGCAGTTTTTACTTAAACGGAACAATCGGAATCTGATCGTTGCCTTTTGACCTCAGACCAATAAAAAGCCGAAAAAGCGATGTGCGGTTTGCGCAAATTCGTCGCATCCGGCTTAAAAAATTTCAAAATTTATTCCCCCTTCGGGTATGGAGACCTGAAAATGAAAATGAGAACCAAATTTGAACGATTGCTGTCATCGTTACGGCAACAGCTAATTTTAAAAATATTCGTTGTCGGCGCGGCGGTTGTGGTAATACCGCAACAGTCTTTTTGCGCTGATCATTCGGTTGTTCAATGGCGAAACAACAGCAGCGGCAATATTGTTACCAACACTAGCGAATCCGCAACATCCGTTTCGCATAGCTTGAACTGGCGAAAACCGGCGGCAACAGACGCGGATTCGGTTTCGCGTAATTCGCAAAGAGTAGTTTTTTTGCCCGAAACCGAATCGTCAATCGTACTTGTACAACACGTCGAGTCGGCGTTGCCCCCGCAACCAACAACAATAACAACGACACCAACTCCGTCGCTTCCGGGTACGCGACCGCCAAAACAGACCGACCCATACGTTCAAGAACACTTCAACCGCAACATTCCAGCACAAAAGCCCAACCCGCCACAAGGCGCAACCAACACGTCCGTTTCGCCTAAACCGTCAACAACGAATTTCTCACCAGACCAACAACTCGAAACGCCGCCAGAACCTAAAAGCCAAAAAACGTCCAACGTAACCACTTCAAATTCAAACGGTAAAGTTGAACAAGATCAGCACGCCGCCAGCCCATTTGTGCCGGAGAGCGCGCAAACTAACGGCACCGGAGTCGGCAGCGGTGATTTTAGCGGACTTGTGCCTGAACCGCTTTCGTTGACGGAGATTGACAAAAACATGCCGACACACGATTGCAAGAGCGTTGGTTTCAAACCGATTAACGAAATTTCGTGTGATATTAAACCGCGTCCGGGTCGGTTGCCTGTCGAATGTCCTTTGGATTACGAACCTTACACCGGCAGACATTTTAGCCAAACTTGCTTCCAATGGAAAGCGTCGGCAGTTTGTACAAAAGGCGCGTACTTCGAGAACGTACAACTTGAACGCTACGGTCATTCGGTTTGCCCGTTGTTGGAACCGGTTATTTCGGGTGTAAAATTCTTTACAACTATACCCGTTCTCCCATACAAAGCAGGACTTACACCGCCAAACGAATGCGTTTACACGCTAGGTCATTACCGCGTCGGCAATTGCGCACCGCACACTCTTGACCCGCTGCCAATTTCGGTTAGAGCAATACTTTTTGAAGGTGCTGCCGTAGCAGGAGCTGTTGCGATAATACCTTGAAAATTAACAGTCAGTTAAGGAAAAAAAGTTATATACCGTAGCCGGTAGGGCGATAGGCTTCGCCCTTGAACAACCGCTTCACGTTGTTGCGCTTGCGTGTTCAGCTTCAGGAATTTTAAAGTAGCTTCGGTGCCGCGCAAGTCCCTTTTGTTTATGGGAACTTCCAAAAACTGCTTCAATAATGCTTTGTCCATTTAAAAATCAGCACGCAGATAACGCCAGATTTGGAAGAGATATTCGCAAGATCAGAAAGTAGAATCTGATCTGCGATTATCCTTAACGAATCTGGCGTTATCTGCGTGCTGATTTTTAATGAACAAAAGAGACGATGTGAATGACGACATTTCCGTTTCTCAAATCTTACGAAGAACTTCAATCGGAGCTTTTGCGGCTTGGGCTTGAGCTTCCGATTGAGGATGATATTTCTGTGTTGGCGAAATCTTTACGTTTTGGTTGCACTCAATATGCTTTAAAATTCCCGAATCTGAACACGCAATCGCAACAGCACGAAGCAGTTGTTCAAGGACAAAGCCCACCAAACACAACGGTTACGACGAATTGGACGTTACCTAACCGTTTTGTCGTGCAACCGATGGAAGGTTTTGATTCCGGTCAAAACGGCGAGCCGACCGAGCTTGGTTTTCGGCGTTACGAACGTTTTGCGAGCGGCGGTGCCGGATTAATTTGGTTCGAAGCAACTGCGGTGTCCTTTGACGCACGCTCAAACTCGCAACAATTTTGGCTAAATGAAAAAAGCGCGGAACAATTTGCCCAATTAGAAGAAAAAACTCGCCTAACCGCAAAAAAACGGTTCGGTCATGACATTATTTCCGTAATTCAATTGACGCATTCCGGTCGCTACTGCAAACCCGTACGCGGCGTTCGCAAACCCGTAATTGCACAACACAGCGGCGTTTTGGATGCTGCACACCAGATTCCGGCGGATTATCCATTGATTACCGACGACGAACTTGACCGGCTTCAAGACGCTTACGTAAACGCTGCAAAATTGGCGGCAAAATGCGGTTTTGATGGGGTTGACGTGAAGAGTTGTCATGGATATTTGCTCGATGAATTACTTGGAGCTTTTACTCGTGAAGGGAAGTACGGCGGTTCGTTTGAGAATCGGACTCGATTTCTTCGCGAGACGTTAGGGCGTATTCGGGATGAGGTTACATCTATTTTTATTACTTCGCGGTTAAGTGTTTACGATGCGGTCAAATATCCGTGGGGGTTCGGGGTTGACAAGGAAGATTACAAAAAATGTGATTTGACGGAATCGAAAAAATTGGTTGGTATGCTTCGTGAAATCGGCGTACCATTGCTTGACATAACTATCGGCAATCCCTACTTTAACCCGCATTTCAACCGACCTTACGCCAAACCAATTCGCGGCGCAACAGCTTACAATGAAAATCCTTTGATCGGAGTTGTGCGGTTTGCGAATATTGTCAAAGAAATCCAGCAATCGCAACAGGATTTGCCAATGATCGGGGCAGGGACGGCGTGGTTACGTCATCTTGTTCCAAAGGTTGCGGCGGGGATTGTGAAAAATGGTTGGGCTTCGTTGTTCGGGCAAGGTCGAAACAGTTTCGCGTATCCCAACGCGCCAAATGATATTTTGTCCCAAAACGAAATGAACCCAAAACAAGTCTGTTTAGCTTGTAGCGGTTGCACCGATCTGATGCGAGCCGAATCGCCAACAGGTTGCGTTTTAAGAGACCGCGATTATTATCGGCTTTCGTAAAAAAACGAGAGGGGGAATTTAAACACGAAAGACACGAAAAAGGGGAAAAACACGAAAAGGGGAAAAAGGATTTTTAAAAAAACTTTTACTAAACTTTCGTAATTTTCGTACCTTTCGTGTTAAGGATTGAAGATTATGTATGTGGGGGGCTGGGTATAGTTGCTGGGGTAATAGGTTATAGTAATTTATACGGCACACAATCACCCCTAATACGCCATAAGATTTGATCAGCATTTCTAACGGGTTGAGGTTATACCTGTATTTTTGTGGGTAGAATTTTGGTTGTATTTCTATGGTTTGGGAAGTTTAATGGATTGTTCTAAAATAGAGACTGTTACTCTATATTTTTAACCCAAATTTACTAACCAAATATAGAAATATGGCTGCTGATCCTTCCATTATTTTGTTGCCCTGCGCGGCAACTGTTCTTTACAACGCTATCATTCCCGGTACCAGCACCACAGGTACAAAATTAGATGTCGCCTATCTGGAATACGTCAACGGTAATCCCATTCATCCGCCGGAAATTCCACCAACTGAAATTGAGACGTATCTCGAATCACTCAACCACGCCACCGACAGAGACTACCTCCGCTGTAACATTCTTGCCCACTCCGTCAAGATTATCAATGACATTCCCACACTCAATATAATTATCGTCTCTGACAATACCGTCGGGAATTTCGGTAAACCATTCTCCGCTACCGCTAATTCACATATTTACAGTATTACACTAGCAGCCTCCCAAGCAACACAACAAGAAGATTTACTGTTCGCCCGTGTTGACTACCCAATCGAAACGCAGATACCTAAACCCGAAAACGGTGGAATAATGACTACCGTTAATCTCCAACTCATACTTTAATAATGCCGAATACCTTTCTGCCAAACATTGTTCCGGGTGTCGCGTCAAATCTGCTCACAGGTAAATTTATCTCCAACGGTGAAGCTGTTACCGCTACCGTCGCAAATCGTATTCCAAGAATTAACTCCGCTAACGAAAATTACCTCCACGAATTGCTAAAAAGAAGCTACAACAACTCCGGCGAGTTTCTTTGGAATCAACCTATTTCCTCCGATGTTCAAGTCGGGCATTTTGTTTACTTTAATTCGATTACCCGCCGATTTGAAAAGGCGTTGGCAAAATACGTTGCTGTCAACGGCGTATTTCAAGAATCAGAATCATCGGCAGTTTGGGGATTAGTTATCGCAGTTAAAAATAACCAAGCCGACATTTGCACAAACGGACTTTGCAACTTAACACCCGCCATCGAATGCTACAAAACATTGGGCTACACTGGTGAAATGTTTTTGCAAGATTTAGTCGCCGGAGAACCTTCGCCGGAAATTAAATTTCCTTACAAATGTCTTGGTTGTCTGATCGGCGTTAAACCATCGGGCGAAATACAGTTTTTTGTTCGGATCAATTTGACAGCCGATCCGCGATTACACGATCACCGCGCTTACGAATTAGCAGCAGCTCCGGCGGGTAATTGGACAAGCGATTCGGATGCTATTAGCGATATAAATTTAAATATACCCGGTTGGCTTCCCGCGTCGCACGCAATATTTAACGGTGAAGCACCGGTTAACGCCGTGTATGGCTATAATCCTAAATACTTGGAAAGTTGTCAGTGGTCTCTCGTTTTCACGTCCGCAGCCGGGTTGAGATGGCAACGAAAAAGTAATGCCACAGATGATCCGCTCCTCGCAGCCGTTCCGCCTGAATTTTACATTATCAATGATACGACAATTTGGTGGCTAATTGATGATCTGCCGTTTTTGCCTTGGGATAGTTCCGCCGAGTACACAAATGGGACCGCAACTCCTGTCGACGCACTACTTCCTCCACAATACACACAACGAATATGGCTTGAGTTAATAAACATGGGATACGGATTGACCGATCAAATTGTTGCCTCACTCCGCCCCGAAAAAGATAGCGGACTTTATATTCGGCAATACCCATTTGGTTGTCCGGCAATTACCGGTGATTTGGAAATCGGATTCAACCCCCCATTTGCCCCTTTGCCGGAAACAATATTCCAATCCTACGCCGTGTCCGATATTGATACCGATTGGAATATCCAACGTACCGCGTCCGTATCCGGGATTAAAATTGACTCAACACGATTAAAAGTTATCCAGTCTGACCAGATTACAGAAGGTTTCCACTACGGCAAAATTACAATCGGCGATCCAACAGGTATGATCGGAAGAGAACTGCCATTCGAGGCAATACACTTACAAGGCGTAGAAGAAGCGGTAGAACGAGAAGCAATCGGGTTGGCATTTCCGGCATCGCGCGCCGCGTCGTTGTTAGCGCGTGTTACGTCGCCTCTGGATACAGCTTTCAATCAATTCGGGCTGACATTATTTTTTGGAATACTGCTTCCGCACACGGGTAATATTGCTGCTGATATTTTCAAATTGTCCTACCGAATTATTTCCAATCCGCCCGCGACACAGGACATCAGCAAATTTAATACGGCAGTACAAGCATTTCCTGAATCACAATTGCAGCCGCTGAATTGTGATTTTCAAGTCAGTAGTAATACGTACCTCACGTCTTACTACACCGCACAGAGTGAAAAATTAGTTATTAAACCGGGTGATATTTTATTGCTTAAAATGGAACGCACGCCGCCGGATAATTTTCCCGATAGGATAATTATTCTCAGAAAATCGGCTATCCTTCACGCTAATTAATTATCAAAAATATGTCGCAAGAGCCTAGAAATTTATCGTGGAATCAGTTCAACGAGGCGCGAAGATTTCCGCTGCTATTCGGTTGCAACCCTGTCTCAATCGACGGGCATTTCACAATTCCCGATGATTTGATAACCGGCATATACATTTCACACAGTATCGTCAACAGATTATCCGACCCGATTAAATTTTACATTAAGAAGTTTACATATTTTCACACGGGATTTACGATTGAAATATATTACGATGATCCCGATGATAGAAAACTTGCAGAAGTAACAGTTGATTTGACAACTGATTCAAAACCAATGTTAGCATCGCTGTTGGGATTCGATAATGCGTTTTTGTACGGGTATCTTATTTTGGGTCAACTAGGAAATCTTGAGAAACAACCAGCGGGCGAATGGGAATTTGCCCCCGCCGCAACAACACTTGATCCATTCTGTATTCGACCGGTTGCCCGTGAACTATCCGCCCTCTACGTGCGCAACGGGAATAATACAATAGGTCCGTTTACAGGTGATATTACTCTTGCCGCGGGCGAGCGAATAATACTCGATGTTAAAACAGTGAATGATTTATTCAATTGTCTGGAAACTCCTGTCTCTGATACTGGTACAGAGATTACTATTCACTCACAAGAATATACGGATGATTTCGCTGGTGTGCGGACAATTAATGGGGTGAAACCAGATATTCGCGGTAATATTAATTTTGTGGGTAAAGGCTGTCTGGCAATCGCACCGTCGGGAGAGAACACGCTGGAATTTAAGGATACTTGTGCAGAGCCGTGTTGTACTTGTACTGAACTTGCACCGGTTAGTCAGGCAATACTTGATCTGCGTACTTCAATTCAAGAAGTTGAGAGTCGTTTGGCAACAATGGCTTTACAGATTTCTTTTATGACACAAGCGTTTCAAATCGCTCAATAGCTATGAACTTTTCGCCGATTACTGACGTATGGTTACAATCGCATTCAACTTTTGTTAATGCGGCGTATAATTGCAGTGCTGAAGCGGGACGGTCGCTAGGTCCGGCTTCTGGTAATGTTTGGGAAGTATATCCGTTTGTTGCCCCTAACCCTTTTACCGGATTGTTTGCCGGATTAAGTATAGCTGGTTTGGACTCACCTGATTTCGATATTCGACTATTGGAATACAGCTCTAATCATGGGTTTATCCCTACAACCGACGGAGATTTCACGGGAGACAATTGGCAGAGATTTACGGCAGAGGATTGGGTTAAAATTACCCAGCCCGAAAATTGCACGCCGTGCAATATTGTCCCGCCGAAACATGACCTGGATTTGAAATTGCAATTGACCGGACAGGGAATTGCCGATACTCGCGACTGGGTGTACAGTTCAGTGTCATTATCCGAAAACTACACGCAACACTGCTGGGTTTGCCCTACTACTCCTAATACGTTATTAAGCTCATTAACAATACTCGCAGTAACATTCGATTCTTTATACGAAACCCGATCTCCCTTTTTACGCCCTTGCTATGTTACCGGAGAGGCGATGTTTGATCCGGCAACATTATTTCCTGTGGGCAAGGTATTACAACTTTTTAACGGAACAGTGATATTAGCGGATGGGGCAAATATCACATTATCAACTAGCGGCGAATCTTCCAATGGCGAAGTTTTAATTTCTCACAAACCACTTACTGAAATGGTAACGGATTGGTTACAAACACTTGTAAATCTAAAGCCGTTGTCTGGCGGAGATATTCCATTGGCTAGTCCCAATTGTTATAAATTTGTTCAATTCTATGACGAAGTAGACACTGAACAAAACATAACTACATTGGAAGATGGTACGCTTTATGTTGAAAACATTTGTCCGCCTTGTTGTAATTGCGCGGATTATGTTAAAGCCTACGAGGTATTGCGAACATTGACCGCCCGACAAGAAGCGGTAGTTCGGCAATATAATGTGTTGTATCAACAGATTAATTCTCTACGCGAAGAATTGGGAAATTACGTAGATCATAAAACGGGTACTTGAGAGATATTAGATGGCGGTAACATATAATCATACATTATTCGATTTGAATAATCGGCGACAATATCCGTTAGGAATTCCTGATTCTAATTTTCCTTCTGAAGTAATTAGTGATTTGAAATTATCCGTTCCTAATATTGATTCAGAGATTATCATTAACAGCATTTACGCGGCGGACAATTGTTTGCGGATTGTCTTTTCTGCGGACAATAGACTTATTGCTGCGTATTCATCAAATAACCGTAATTTACTTAAAATCGGTACGGCTTACGCGCTCAAGGAAATCACAGCCGGTTATAAAGGATTTATCGTATTGGGTGAGGGAATTAAAAAAGACTGGAATTACGCGGGTTCGTCAAAAGTATCCGAAGAGTGTATTACCCGCTATCGTCCTTCCGCAGTGCCTTACGCGGGGCTTGTTTGTAATTACAATAAAATAACTACGGGTGAAGCTTACATTGCCGGTACAGAATTACAATTGACAACAGATGTCATTGCGCTGCCGAATAACCTATTACCGCAATGTGATACCGCGTTATCCTTTCAACTGATAGATAACCAGTCTGTGTCCTCGCAAAATCCTATGATTGCAATGGCGAACGGCATTAATTCATTTGTCGTTACACCGGATAAAGAAAGCCCTATATTCACGATAGCAAATGTCCGCCCTGATATTAATGGTGTTATTAGGATTCATTTTGAAGATCATTTCAAGTTGACATCAGTTGTTAATTACATAGATGATCCGGTTATGACGGATGCGGGTATTCCTCTTGTATATTCTATCGCTGTTGCGGTAGATGTTAATTCGGATGCTATTTGCGGGGCTAAAAAAGATTTGTTCGGTGAGGCGGAAGATACTGATCCTAATGCCCCAACACCGGCTCTCTGCGATTTGAACGATATAAAATTTATACAACAAAATAAATCCACGTAATTACAGATGTCCACAGAACATATTTTTGTTGAAGAATACCGTAAAGAATTAGCCTCAACCGGATACCCGTTTACTAAACCGGAACCGTTATTGACTTCTACAGGTTACGCATTACCGTTGGGTACAATCGCTGACGCTTCCATTTATTGTGAAAGATCAGATATACAACCGGTGATTAGTAGTATAGTCAAAGAGAATAATATTATTGCAATTAAATTGAATTTGGATTGTGAAGCGGTAATTGATTTGAGAACGTCGGACGAGGTGATCGAATTCTATAACCCGCTAGGAGTTTTTTATGGAATATTCGTACTGGATACAATAAAAGCGAGAGGGCTTAGTAGTTGGAAAAATGGCGAACATTTGCCGACTAAAGCCTATTATTTTTGCCCGCGCTGTCTTGCTGTTATTCCGCCGCTTGGAATACAGCGATTCAGAACCGATACAAATAAAATTATCTCCGGCAACATGGCATTCGCCGGTTTGCAAGGAACAATTCTACGATTGCTAAATACAAAGCAACAGCGTAAATATATTGAAGTAAATTTTACTGGTGATCCCGCGTACACGATTACTAATGGGTCATGTGCCAGCGAAAACGGCGTGCTTGTATGTCAGCGAAAAGGGCACAGTGGTTGTCAAAAGTGAGTGTCATTTTATATACTATGTTTTTTTCAAAAACATCCGTTTTCTC
>JAIRWK010000126.1 GCA_031268995.1 Planctomycetaceae bacterium | reverse complement strand
GGACGTAATATCAATACTTACATTGACTTCTGCATTGCCCAAACCTAACATCGAATTTGTCTTTTTCATTTTCATCTCCATTTAATTTTGTTAAGGATTTGATAAATGTTTGTAAAATTATTGTGCCGCAACTCCTTTTTTCCGTTGACAAAACGAAAAAATTAACAGCACAACAAACGGTTATTTAAACGCGGCAAACTATGCCAAAACCAATACGGACACTAGGCTTTGCCCGTGTGTTCTGTTTCGGGAATTTCAAAATGGCTTGAGCGTAAAACATGGCACAAGCCAAAATCAAATTCACCGCGATTAAACTGCCCGCACTTAAAATTTCGTCAACCGCCGCTTCGGAAATTTTCAAACAGCTTGAGCGTAACTGAAATTCGTAGTACGTGCAACACAAGTAATTCCCAACTTATATTTTTTACATTGAGATTACTTTTCTCGATATCAACAAATCGTCCCAATGACTTTTGACTTTTTGTTGTGTTCTCGTGTAATTTTAATCGGAGAATGTTAAGCTAGTATTAAGATCAAATTAAGATTACATTAAGTTTCAAAATTTTTCGAAATATACCGTAGCCGGTAAGGCGATAGGCTTCGCCCTTGAACAACCGCTTCACGTTGTTGCGCTTGCGTGTTCAGCTTCAAGAATTTTAAAGTAGCTTCAGTATAAAGGCACATAATGGACAATATAGACAAAGTGGATTGCATCGCTCAGCGGGGAGTATAACATAACTTCCCATTGAACACAACACCTAATTTGCCGGACACAAAATTTTGTCCTACGAAATATTTTAGGCTTTGCCCTGAAACAAACAACCACTCAGTAATGTTACGATTACGTTTAAATTAAATAACTCATGTTACGCACGATACGGAAATGATGGTGATTGATAGAAAAGTGGTTAGTGGTGGGTGATTCCGCGTCCCGTTAGGGACTGAATATGAGGATATTTCAAACGGTTTGGTTTTAATCACAGTGCGTCCCATACGGGACGCGGAATATTTTTACCATATTTTCTACCAACAGATTGTCTCTAACGGGACGGGAAAATACGTCTGGTTATCACCGATGCGTAACATGAGTTAAATAAGCACGCAGAACACGCAGATATTGGGAGATTTTCGTTTAAAATTCTTGAAGCAAAACACGCAAGCGTAACAACGTGAAGCGGTTGTTCAAGGGCGAAGCCTACCGCCTTACCGGCTACGGTATCGCAAAAAAAAATAATATCTGCGAAAATCCCTTAAATCTGCGTACGTTGCGTGCTTCAAATTTCCACACTCTTAATTTAACACACCAGTATTAGGAATAACTCCGGGTGTTTGCGATTTTGGCGCGTCAAGAGTTTGACGTTGTCCGGTGGGGCGTGGTGTGTTGTTGCCGTTATTGTTGGGTCGGGTGTTTGGTGTTTTTTCGTTGAACAGGTCAAGAACACTTCTGTCATTTTCGGCTGTGGGGTCCGGCGGATTTGGATTTTGGTCGGGAGTTGTGGGCGAGTCCGGTTGCTTTTGTTGGTTATTGTATTCTTGTCCTCTTTCTTCGGCATCTTGTATTCTCGTTGATTTTGAACGCGCAACCCCTAACGCGTTACTTCTGCCGGTCGGTTCCATCTCCGCATTCGCATCGCAAATATCCTCCGCACAAGCACACGGATTACGATTACAAAATTTACAAGCATACGCAAACGGCACTTGACCCGCAAACGGCGGCTTGTCACATTTACAAACCCCATCCGAACAAACCGGACAAGTATATCTAAACGTATAAGGTCGCGCATAACCCGTATAAAGCGACGGATTCCAATAAGGACGATAATAAGGCGCAGGATTGTAATAAACTGGAAATTTCCGCGCGCCGTTATTCCACTCGTCAAGAATTGGACGCGCAATTACAGCGAATATTCTTGACTGTTTATAAGGATTCCATTCTCCGTGCGGACCGCGCCCGTCATCGCCGTGTTCGCAAGGATCACTCCGATGCTCACGGCAAGAATCACACGTTCCACAAGGTTCACCGTTGACAGTTAAATCACAAAAATTATTCAAATCACGACTAACCGGTTGAACACAATGACGACAAACTGTTCTCTCACAAGGATAACCTTGTTTACATTTTGAACATCTACCGCAAGGCGTTTTGGGATCGTCTTTACAAAGCGGACATTCGGCGGCGGTTACTGGCGGTTGTCCGAATTGTTTGCGTGCTTCGTCAACATGATAACGATGATGAACTTCCTCTTCCGGCACCGCCGCATGACGGTCAATATTGTACGGAATCGGCGCAATACCGCCGCGAACATAAGGCACCGCCCCAATACTTCGTGGATCAGGATAATCTTCAGAATACCGTAAAAAACCAGCAGACGGAACATGATGCGGATCAACCGGCGTAATAAGTTTAAGCGGCGGTTTTGTCTCATTCGACACAATAAACGATTCGCCCGAATTGTTCCGATTAGGCGCAACTGCCCGCACTTGTTTCGGCACAACCAAAGTCTCTTCATCAGAATCAAGAATTCGCATGTCAAATAATTCGCCTGAAAATTGAACGTTGTGAATAGCTGTATTTTTTTGCGGTTTTGATTTTGTTTTCGGTGCAGGTTGCGGCAATTGGCGAATTATTGTTGTGGAATTATTTTTCTGTTGGTTTTGCGGCGTTGATTTTGCGGCGTATCTATTCGGAGCGGTTTGGGGTAATGTGTTTTGATAAGCGGCATTGTATCTTGTCGAGGTGTGCGCAGAGTTTTGGACAAACGGTACCTGATTGGCAGTTGGTCTAGCATATTGAGCAGCACTCAAAAATTGCGGCACCACACACGAAACTAATAACAAAATGAATATACCGATGCCAGTATGAGCAATAGGCTTCGCCCTTGAACAACCGCTTCGCGATGCTACGCTTGCGTGCTCCGCTTTGGGAATTTTAAAACAACTTGAGCATGTATTGATTTTTTTCATTTTTAATTCTCCAATAAATTTGAAATATGGTTATACCAGCTTCGGTATAACATTTGGAACATAAGAGGTACAAGAAACATTGTGAACAATTGAGGTATATCACGTAATTGCCCGCAATGCCAATGACCACCACGACAAATTTTTTTGCCAAGAAATAATAGGTTATGTTGAATTGCAAGAACGCATGAATCGGCATAATTGACAATTAATTATTTTGCCCAACAACGAATATTCGTTATTATCGACTCAAATAGACCTATTAGATTGTTCGAGATTGAAATTTCCACGATACCGGACACGTACTAGAATAAAACCCATAGGTATTAAGTTAAGGGGTTAAGTCATTTATAATCCAATATTTATCGTTTGTTTGCGAAATTCGTTTTCATTCATGTTACCAACGAAATCGTCCCAACTTTGTCCTTGATTTGTTATCGATTCGCCCTATTTGCCTTATTTTGCTCTAATATTTTCCGATAAACTTGCACATAACCACCCATCACCTGACGTTTTGTTGAAACAACTATTTGAAAATTAAAAACTTAACCCCTTAACTTAATACCTATGGAATAAAACCACCCCTAGCCAAACAGCGGATGTTACTTGACTGTGATGTTTTAAAAACATCAACACACAGACGACGCAGATTTGGAGGAGATATTCGCAAGATCAGAAAATAGAATCTGATCAGCGATTATCCTTAAAGGATCTGCGCCATCTGCGTACTGATTTTTAAATGGACAAAGTATTATTGAAACAGTTTTTGGAAGTTCCCTAAATCATTGCCGGATTATTTTTTTACGGGTATGATTTTGGGGAAGTTAATTTTTTTTCCGACTAATTTTCCGTAAGTTACTGTCAATGTTTTGTAATCGAGTCTTAAAAAATCCCAAATTTGCGGCGGCGGGTTTTGTTTTAGCCAGTGGTCAACAAAACCTTGAACGATTTGGTCGTATTTTTTTTGCGAATGACCATGCGTGCTACACCTGCCCGCAAAACGACGTATGTCGCCGTCAAACGACGGAGATATATGATAAAGCTCATGCACAATCGTTTCCAACTTTTGAGATAAACTCAACTCAATAAAACGCGGAATATAGAAATGAATAATGTACAAATATTCTTCGCCGGAGTTGCTGAAGTAGCGATGCAAAGTTACTTCGCCGTTACGAGTTGATTTAGTCAGATTACCGCCGCAAAATCTCATTGGTGTTACGCATGCAAATGTTCCCACCGGCGCGCTATGCCGCGTCTGCGAGTAACACACCGCAACACGCTTCATGTCAATATGATTCAACGCCGGAACGCGAAAACAAATATCCTCACAAACCCGCGTCAATGCTGACGTATAGTCAAATGGTTGTCGACTTTGCCGGTTGTGTTGAATTGATGACATAACGCCAATGTCCTAATACAATAAGGCGGTTCTTGAGTCCGTTTGGAACTCGTTTTTAGCTGGAAACCCAACAGCACCCATACGATTTATCAAAGAAATCGGACAATTGCCAGAGACACTATCCTGACAGGAACGATCTCGTATAAACAAGAAAGAGTCTGATAAATCATTTTTAAAAACCCTGACAAGTATAAAGACATCAAATGAAAAAATCAAGACCCAAAAAATCACATCGGGGAGCTTATATACTCAAGCTGTTTTAAAATTCCCGAAGCTGGATACGCAAACGCAACAACGTGAAGCGGTTGTTCAAGGGCGAAGCCTACCGCCCATACCGGCTACGGTATAAAAACTCTTCCTAGCCTTGCAAGGGCGTGATGTGCGTAACCAGCGGTTGCGTACATCACGCCCCAATGCGGGGACTACGGAAAATATTCGTCTGTTATACTGAAGCTACTTTAAAATTCCTGAAGCTGAACACGCAAGCGCAACAACGTGAAGCGGTTGTTCAAGGGCGAAGTCTATCGCCCTACCGGCTACGGTATAGATTTAATTGTGAGCAATTTAAAGTTGACCGACGTTTACGGTAACGTTGTTTAAATTTACGTTATCTTCCGCTAGAGATTGTTTAAGTGAATCGATTCCTTTGTTCAGGTTTTGAGCAATATTGGTATTTGTTGCCAAGAAAGATACGGTGTAATTATTTTTGTTTCTTTTCACTTTTATAAATAATTCTCCTGAAGTATCCAGATTTAATTTGATCCGAAATGTATTATATTGATTCACCATCGACCTGCACGCCGAAGCAACACGTAACAATAACCGATTACGCCGCGACATTCCAAAATTACCGTTGTTATTTTCGGCGTTATCGTCTTCGTTATCTTTGGGATCGTCTTCTTTGGTTTTAGCCGTGTTGTTGGTCAAATCGATTTGCCCGACGAATTTAACCGGATCAGATAATATCGTTACAATTAATTCGGGCAACTGCGATAAATCTATCCCGCCACTTTCAATTTCACATTCACCTTCAACAACATTATTTACGTCATTTTTATATTGTGCTTCTGAAATTTTATTTTTTTGTGCAAGATTTTTTTGCGAATAAGAATCGTTCAAAATATCCGAGTCGGCATCAGTCAGAAAATTATTATTTGTTGTCAATTTATCCGGCAACTGATCAATATTATTTTTTTTGTTTTTATTTTTTTCTTTGTCGTTTTGATTATTTTCTTTTTCGTTATTTTGGTTTTGGTTATTTTGATTTTTGTCGTATTCGATTTTTTCGATACGTCCGTCTGGTGTAAAAATTGTGAAGGTTGTTTGTTGTTCGTTCAATATCTGGCGTGCGGAATTGTGTTGGGTTTGTGCGGCTAATGACATTATTGTTACGGAAATTTCTGACGGTCGCAAAGCGGCATTTGCAACATCTTGTCCTAACATTTCGCGTACTGCTGCGCGGTGATTGGACATGTTCAAAAATTTAATTTGTTCGTTGTTAGTGTTTGCGTTATTGTTAGTTGAGGAGTTGAGTGTTGTCGCGTGTTGGGTTTGGTTCGCGGTTAAATTTACGGCGGGATTGTGTGGTTGATTTGTTACGCGGTGCAAAACTTTTGCCGATTCGGAAACCGTAACCGATTTGTTTAGCTCGTCTCGTTTCTCCAAACGGTTCAAGTACTCATTGCGAATCTGATTTTTGCGATCAAGTTGATTGGTGTAATCATTTTTTATGGAGGCATTGCGAATTTCGGTTTGGTTCAAATTGATTTTGTCAAGTTTTTTATTATCAAGACGTGCAGTGTCAATATTTTTTTTATCGTTACGATTATTCTGCAAGTTCTCGTCGTTGAGATTTTCGGATTGTTTTTTTACGTCTATTTCGCGTAACAATGCTCCAATGGTTATATTTGTTTTGAAGTTATTGATAGAAATTTTATTATTTGCGGAAGTATTTTCGTTTTGGATTTCGTTTATATTGTCAACATTTTTTTCCGTTACAGAATTTCGAAATGCTGCGGCAAAAGCTGCGTTTTGTGAGTTTATTTCTTGAGGGCGCACGGTAAGCGGAGAAGTGTTTACCGTGCCGGCGGAGTATGTTGTCGGGTTATCAACTGACATTTTATATTTTGGGTTTCATCATTATACCGTAGCCGGTAAGGCGATAGGCTTCACTCTTAAACAACCGCTTCACGTTGTTACACTTGCGTGTCCAGCTTCAGAAATTTTAAAATAGCTTGAGTATAAAAACCGCTTCATGTTGTTGCGTTTGCGTGTTCAACTTCAGGAATTTTAAAGTAGCTTCAGTATATATAGGTGTGGTTTATTGTTCATTGGTTTCGGTATTTTTTGTGTTATTTGCTTTCTCTGCGGCTTTTTTGATTTCTGGGGCGAGCGGTTCGCCGTTACCGATTTTTTGTAATAGTTCTACCAATTTTTTTTGTTCTTCTTCGCCTTCCATTGCGTATAGAATTTCGCGTTTTTTTCGCGGGTTCATGTCTTGAATCATTGTCAAAACACGTTCCCAATCGCCAAAATCACGAATGATTCCAAGCAAAATATTTTTTGCCACATCCGGGTCTGCCATTTCAATTATTTCACGTTCTTCGCTAATTCCCGCGTTTTTTGTTCTTGCTAGGTAGTCGTCGATATATTTTTGAAATTCTTTTTCACGTTTGTCGATCAATGCTAATTTGCGGTTGATGTCTTCCATATCTTTTGTGAGAATTTGGCTCAAATTTCCGTCGCTTGAACCATCTTCTTGCAATTCTTTTTCAAGCAACCATTTTGCCCGCCGCTCAAGAATTTCCTCATAAGTCATTGCCCCAATTCTATCTTCAATTTCGCGTTGTATCGCCTCAATATCGTGTCCTTGTGCAATCGCGATCATTTTAATTCGTTTCGATTTGTCAATATTCCAGCTGAAACTAAGACAAACCCAAAGCAAAATCATTGCCAAAAATGTACTCGTGCTGCCGTACAATAATGTTGTACCGGCTATTTTAAATAATTTATCCAACATCTGATTCGATCCTCTATAGGCAATGGGAATATTTTTTTAGTATAATTCTCTGCGGATTGATCGTGTTATTGCGATTTCGTTCATGGTGAATTCTTCTTTTTTTGCTTCGTTAATTTTGTATTCGTTTTGTTTTTTTTCTTTTAGTTTTTCAATAATTCTCAACTCCGTGTGTGCTTCTTTTACAGCTTGTCTTCGTCGTTCTATTTCTTCGTCGATTTTTACAAGATCGCGTTTAATTATGTTGAGTTGCGAAGAAAGATAAGCATTTCGCCGCTGCAAACCCAACAAATATTCAATATCAAGAATACCCGTCTCCTGCAATCTTTGACGGTTTATTTCAAAATTATTTTGAAGTTCGTCATTGATTTTCTTCTCTGCGTCCTCAACAATTTTCCGCGCCTCATAAGCCTTCGCAAGCTCGCTTTGACACTCCTTCAACGTATCATCACGAAGCGTAATCAACGACTCAAGACGAAATTTAAAAGCCATTTTTTTATTCTATCGGGAGTTTCCCCAAACCTGTCTTTTTCAATTTTCATCACGAAATGGAATTTCTATACCGTAGCTGGTAAGGCGATAGGCTTCGCCCCTGAACAACCGCTTCACGTTGTTGCGTTTCCGTAATCAGCTACATGAATTTAAAACAGCTTGAGTATAAAAATACTATTTGCCAAAAACAAATTATTTCAAATTCGGTCGATTTTCAGTCGATATAAATCGACCGAATTCAAAATAAAATTAACTTTTAGAAATTTCCGAAAGGCACGAAATTTACGATCCGCATAGTTCTTTTATTTTATTTATTGTGTCATTGAGTTGTGCGTGTACTTCAACGGATTGTTGTAGAAAATCGTCGATTTTTGGTTTTATATTTATTGCGTTATCGATTTCTTGATTGCTTCCTCGTCTGTACGCGCCGAGAGAAATAGCGTCTTCGTTGTCCGCGTAAATTCCTAACATTTTTCTCATTATTCTTGCGGCTTTGAGGTGTTCCGTGTCGCAGATGTCCGGCATGAGTCGCGATATACTTTCGATTGGGTCAATTGCCGGATAATGTCCGCGAGTACTCAACTTGCGCGATAGCCAAATATGCCCGTCCAAAAGCCCACGAACACTGTCGCCAATCGGATCATTTTGATCATCGCCCTCAACTAATACGGTGAAAAATGCTGTAATTGTCCCGTCTTGCGATCTGCCCGCACGCTCAACTAACTTCGGCAACATTGCGTAAACAGACGGCGGATAACCTTTGGTCGTCGGCGGCTCACCCGCCGCAAGACCAATCTCTCGTTGTGCCATTGCAAACCGTGTTAGCGAATCCATCATCACAAGCACATTCTTACCTTGATCGCGAAAATATTCCGCAATCGCCATCGCAGTCATCGGCGCACGAACCCGCATAAGCGCAGGCTCATTTGATGTCGCAACAACCACAACACTTTTGCCCAAACCCTCCACACCAAGATCACGTTCAATAAAATCATTCAACTCACGCCCGCGCTCGCCAATCAACCCTATCACAATAACATCCGCATCCGTATATCTTGCAATCATTCCAAGCGTAACACTCTTCCCAACACCAGACCCCGCAAAAATTCCAAGGCGTTGACCACGCCCGCAAGTGAACATCCCATCAATTGCGCGGATACCTGTTGAGAGGATTTCGTTTATTCGCGGACGGCTGCTGGCTTGCGGCGGCTGGTTGTCGTACAAAATACGATCCTCAAGCAACGGCGACGGCAAACCATCTATCGGTACGCCTTCCGCATTCAAAACACGACCAAGTAAATTCGTACCAACTCTAATCCAAGGCAACGTCCTCGTAAGACGAATTTTGTTACCACGCCGCACGCCAATAATATCGTTGTACGGATAAAGAAGCGTAAGACTATCGCGAAATCCTATAATTTCAGCCGTGAGCGGTTGCGCGCCCGTACGCTCAATCTCCGCAATCGCACCAACTGGTGCCGGAAATCCCGCCGCCGCTATCGTCATTCCATGCGTCTGAACAACCGTACCAGTAAGATGTACAGGCATAATACTGTTGATATGTTTTTCAATATTATTCATGGAAATATATACTGAAGCTACTTTAAAATTCTTGAAGCTGAATACGCAAGCGCAACAACGTGAAGCGGTTGCTCAAGGGCGAAGCCTATCGCCTCACCGGCTACGGTATAACGAAGCCAATGTAAGGCATTGCCCAAAAATATCTTTTACCAAAGCTCAAAAGTGGCAAGAGTCTAGGGGAAACTTCCAAAAACTGGACACGTACTATGGGTGGTTCCCCTTAACTTTAGGGCATTAATGGTATACTCAAGCTGTTTAAAACTCCTGAAGCTGAATACGCAACCGCTTCACATTGTTACGTTTGCGTGTCCAGCTGCGGGAGTTTTAAAACAGCTTGAGTTTACTCTACATAAATACCGGTTTGACCAATGTTGGTACAATAGCGTTTTCGTGTGCGCGTTTTAGAAATTCACACACTGAACGTTGACCGTCTCTACCAAGATCCAATGTTCGGTTATTTACATACATTCCGACAAATTGATCCGCATCATAACGCTCAAGCCCGCGTCCGAAATCCATTGCGTAATCAAGTGCTTGCTCACGAAATTCGAGCGCGTATTGGATACTTTCATTCAATAATTTTGTAACATCCTCTATCACTTTCGGCGGCAAATCTCGCCTTATACCGTTTGCCCCAAGCGGCAACGGCAAACCCGTATCACGCATCCACCAAATCCCAAGATCAACTATCAACCGTAATCCCTCACGAGAATAAGTCAATTGACCTTCATGTATTAAGAGTCCGGCGTTGGTTTCACCTGATTTGACTGATTCGACAATCTTGTCAAAAGGAATATTTACGAACTCAACATTCTTGCGGTTAGTTTGGGCAAAATACAATTGCAGTGCCAAAAACGCACTGGTCAATTCACCCGGTATAGCAACACGCATTGGCGAATTCGGATCACGATAATCCCAGTTGCCGTTTTCAACTAACACGGGACCGTAATTTTCGCCCATGCTTGAGCCGGACTTGCAAAATAAATAAATGTCAGACAAATAGGCGTAAGCATGAACACTCATTGCCGTCAACTCAAATTCAC
>JAIRWK010000255.1 GCA_031268995.1 Planctomycetaceae bacterium | reverse complement strand
TGTCTGTCAAATCAATGGATACGTCTAAAGATTACGAAAAATTGAATTTGAACAAGTTAGTCGCCGGAACTTATTACATTAAGATATCCGGTTACAGAAATGCGGTGAACACTTATTCGCTGTCAATCAATCCGCCGATTGCTTCAGTGGTTCCGCCGACACCAACTCCGCCCGCAACACCTTCTAATGTAACCGCAACTAAAACCGCACAAGGTCAAGTTTCGATAACTTGGAATAGTGTTGTCGACGCGGCATCGTACAACGTCTATCGTCAAGATGGACAAAATTTGGTGTTAGTTGCAACAGTAACTGGAACGTCGTATTCGGTCAACGAATTAGCGGATGGAACATACACGTTTGTAGTTTCTGCTGTTTCAAGTAACGGCGAATCGGGTAAGTCAACTGCTTCAGTTACATTAGTTTCGCCGCCGGTTGCGCCGTCAAGTTTGACCGCAACGCAAACCGCAAACGGTCAAGTTGCGTTAACTTGGAATAATGTTGCTGATGTAAATTCGTATAACGTTTATCGTCAAACCGGACAAGATTTGATATTGGTTGGAACGTTGACATCGAATTCGTGTACCTTCAACGATCTCGATGATGGTTTGCATAGTTTCGCAATTTCATCTGTTTCGGACAATGGAGAATCGGTAAAGAATATTGTAACGATAAATGTTGTCAACGAGGTTGTTATTGATGAGCCGCCGGTTGGTAGTAATTATGAAAACAATAATACATTTGAGACTGCGGTTGATCTCGGTGCAATTACGGCGTTGACATCAATTGACGGACTTGAATTGAAAACCGGCGAAATTGCAGATTATTACAAATTCACATTTACGGCAACAGGTGATGCGAATAGTTACGCACGAATTGATTTTATTAACGCAAACGGCGATCTTGCGGTTCAATTATTTGACTCTTCTCGTAAGTCTGTCAAAACAATGGATACGTCCAAAGATTACGAAAAATTGAATTTGAACAAGTTAGTCGCTGGAACTTATTACATCAAGATATCCGGTTACAGAAATGCGGTAAACGCTTATTCGTTGTCAATCAATCCGCCTGCGGTTTCAGTCGTATCGGCACCAGTTAATTTGTCTGCTACGTTATCGGTGGAAACTAATCCTGTTCCTGCGCTGACGGGTGATTATCAAGTTTATGCTGATAACTCGGCAATAATTTTGAACAACACGCCGCAACAGAACAATTACACTTACACCAATTTGAGCAATCAGTTTTTTGCTACGCCGACAGAATTTTTGGCAAATGCTCCGGTGATCGAGATTATTGGTCATGAAGTTATGGAAGATGGAAAAATCAGATTGCAATGGTCGGTTAAAGATGAAAGCGGTGAAACTTCGCCGATACGTGTTTCTGAAGTTACTACCGCAGACGCTGGTGTATTCCAAATTAGCGCAACATTTAATTATTACAGTAGCGGAAAAATTATGACCGGTATTGTAAAATCAAATGCTTACTCATTAAGTAACAGCGCATTACCGCAATTGGTGGAAATGTATTGAATGTAGTTTAGGGGCGAAAATGAGCAATCGCTCAAGGTGTATACTCATCGCACTATGAAATTCAGTTTTTATTTTTTTGACAGGATAGACAGGATTTTATTATATCCTGACGATCCTGTAATCCTGCCTTAAAAAAATGAATTTCATAGTAGCTACAGTACACAAAACGACCTGGTTTTGTCCTTTTCGTCCTTTTTTGTCCCTCGTGTTCCTTTGTTTTACGATCTCCGCGTTGGGGTTCGTAACGATTACTTAAAAATTTAACAGGAAAAATTATTACCATGAAAAAGAATTTTCAGAACAAAATGTTTTTTGGTTTCACATTGATCGAGCTTTTAGTCGTGATTTCGATTATTGGCATGTTGGCGGGTTTACTTTTGCCGGCGGTCAATTCGGCACGTGAATCCGGTCGTCGGGTTACTTGCATAAGTAACCAAAAACAAATCGCGTTTCAATTGATTACGCAAGCGGATACCAGCGGTTTTGTACCGCTTGCAAAAGGATTTGGAAGTCCGGTAGAGTTATATCATTCGTGGGTTGTTCCAATCCTGCCGCTTCTTGAGGAACAGGATATTGCAACGCAGATCAAAAACGGTGATGTAGAGTCGATTATGGATTATACAATCCCCGTACTAAAATGTAAAAGTTCCGGCAAAAGTTCAAGCGGTGCAGGAATGAGTTACGTTGTAAATGGCGGGGTTCAGGGAGATCGCAGAGACAAGAAATATTCGCCGTTTTTGATCGATGTTTATGGAGCGAAAATTGACGATATTAAATCGACATCAAAAACCGTCATCCTTTCAGAAAATTTACAAGCTGGAAATTGGAGTTATTCTCTTGATATGATTGATGGCGATAGTGATCCCGATGACAACGCCGATCCTGATAATGTTCAAGCTTTGTGTCTTGAATCGCATTTGGCGTTTGTTTATCCGATGGGATCTCCCATATCTGCCGCTGCTGCCTTGTTTGGCACGGTAACGGTTGAGTTCATCAATGAAAATGAAACCGGTCAAGATACGCCTTCCGACAAAACAGCGCGTCCGTCGTCGAATCATCCGGGTACGGTGGTATCGTCGTTTGCGGATGGCGGAGTTCGTCCGCTTAATGACAGCATTGACAAGGAAGTTTTCATAAAACTCTGCCAACCTTCCAACGGTAACATTGACGCGAAAGATTTAGGTTGGTAACTGTCGGTTGTTTTTTGACCAAGAAAGACGCGAAAGAGATTTCCAAAAACCATTTTTTAAAATCAGCACGCAGACGACGCGGATTTAGAAGAGATATTCACAAGATCAGAAAGTAGAATCTGATACGTGATTATCTTTAACGAATCTGCGTTATCTGCGTGCTGATTTTAAAAATGGACAAAGTATTATTGAAGTAGTTTTTGGAAGTTCCCTTAGGTGTTGCGAATTTCCCCCTACATTCCATTATTTTTGATGTCTGATAGAATTATACCTTTTGTTAATGGCGTTGAGGGGGAAAAGGGGCAATTCATCTGATTGCAGTAATTATTCTGTAACCGTTTTTTGCAAACATTCACGAGTATTTTGTACCTATACCGAAGCTGGTATGGGCGGTAGGCTTCGTCCCCGAACAACCGCTCCATGTTGTCGCGATTGCGTGTTCAGCTTCGGGAATTTTAAAGTAGCTTGAGTATAATGTTTTTAAAAATAGCGATAGGTAGCGATCATCACGGGATAGCTATTCGCGTCAAAATAGCAGAGATGCTTTATCGTGAGGGGCATGAAGTGTTTGAACATGGTCCAGCTTTGAACAGTCGTGAGGCTACGGATTATCCTGATGTTGCGGCGGAGGTTGCGGAGTTAGTTAGCTGCGGTAATGTTGATCGTGGTATATTGATTTGCGGAACAGGGATTGGGATGTGTATCACGGCTAATAAGTTTGCGGGCGTGCGTTCGGCACCAATTATCGACGAACTACAAGCGGAATTGAGCCGCAGACACAACGATCTAAATGTGTTGTGTTTGTCGGGCGAGATGTTGAGCGAGGATATGATTTTTCGGATCATTGACATTTGGATTGGGACACCGTTTGACGGCGGTCGGCATGAGAAACGAATTGAGAAGATCGGAAAAATCGAACGCGACTTGGGAATCAACGGAGATTAAAAAATCAGCACGCAAATAGTGCCAGATTCCTTAAAGACAATCGCAGACCGGATGATCCTGCGAATATCTCTTCCAAATCTGCGTCATCTGCGTGCTAAAATTCGATTGTTATTTCTTGAACCAGTTGAAAAATTTACCTTTTGCGGAGTTGTTGTATTCTTTGCGAATTTGCGAGGATTCTGCGATTTCGCGCCACTTTTGTGTGTCAACTAGTTTCAATGTCAATTTGTACTCACGTTGCATATCGCGGTTTGATTCAGTTGTTCCCGAAGTGATTGTGGCAAAAAGTATGTAGTCAATCGGACTGCCGCTTTTACCCATTGCCGAAGTGAAATTTTGCATATTGTGTTCGGCAAAAAGATCATCAGCTCGCAAATTTAATGTACGTAAAACCGCATCAACCGCACGATCATTAACAACCGCAATCTGATCAGATTGTGTAATCCGTTCATTGATCGAAATTTTTAAATGCTCCCTAAAATCGCCCAACTCTTCCATACTGCGGTTCTCTATTCCCGCAAAATATACATTCAACTGTTGCGGCACCAACGAACTATAAGCAGCAGGTTGGACACTATTTGAAGCCACACGCCCAATCAATTTGTCCACCGTCGAATGAACTATCGGATTATAGACTTCACTGCCGGCTTTATTGCTGCCAACCATATTTTCTTCACCGCGATGCATTACCCGCGCCTTCGTTCCAGAGCATCCCGACAGCAAAACACAAAAAATAATCGCCCCCAAAAAACATGAAAACAATCGAAATATACCGAAACCCGTACAGGCGATAGGATCCATTCTTGAACAACCGCTTCGTGTTGTTGTGTTTTCGTGTTCAGTTTCGGGAAATTTAAAACAGTTTGAGTACATTTGCATCTGATTTTAATTAGTTGTAAAAATGGTTTTTATACCGTAGCCGGTAGGGCGGTAGGCTTCGCCCTTGAACAACCGCTTCACGTTGTTGCGCTTGCGTGTTCAGCTGCGGGAATTTCAAAACAGCTTGAGTATATGAGCTCACGTAATTCCGGTAAAAGTTGTTCGGTGTTTCCGTTATTTAGTGTTAAGAAAAATAGCCGATTGATTCTATTATTTTTGTGTAGGCGTATTAGTCTTGCGAGTTCGTGTTGTGTGTTTTGGTCGGCGAGTTCAATATTTTCGATGACAAGTACGGACAAACGTTGCGGTGTATCGTCTTCAAGAATCAGATCACAAAGGCGTTGCCAAACGATTGCTCTATCAATAAACGGCGTATTGTTGTGCGAGTCTTGCCGTAAAATCGCCGGCAACTGCACTCGATAATCTCGGTTCGCCAACACCTCAACCATAATCGAATACAACCGCCTTGATAACGTACTGCCAATCAAACCATTCGCATCAATACAAATATATTGACCGCCGCCCGAAGTTACAAACTCCCGAATCGATTCAACAAAACAACACAACAGCCCGCCGGAATCCTCCGCCTTGTCCGATATAATAACACGAAATTGTTCATTGCTATCGAGAATCCAATCGCCGATGTTGTATCGTGTTGTAATAGATATTTCTGAACAATCAGTGTTGTAAATTGGTTGAGTTATTATTGACATTATCGAAAATTTTTTTTCTTTTTTGACCTTATGACACCACCCATGAACGGCGGCTTCTATCGGTGATCATCAAAGCTGTCTCCCAAACACGGCAGGAGTTTAACAAAAAACTTAAAATCAGAAAAGATCAATTTTGAGATAATTTCAAAAATTTTTTGAAATCGGGCGGTTTTTTTTTGAGCTTAAAGCATATTAGGGACAAGAGGGACGCAAGGGACCAAAGTATTGGAAGTGATTTTAATTTCATTTAGTATGGTTGGTGTGATTCCTGCTAGTTGTAGGGATGGTGGAGTGTGATATACTGGTGCCAAGTTTTCTGCGTTGGTTGTGGTCTAGTGGTCGTTGGTTGTGGTCTAGTGGTATTGTGTAAAGTCTCTTGAGCGGTTGTGTACTGAAGCTACTTTAAAACTCCTGAAGCTGAACACGCAAGCGCGACGACATGAAGTGGTTGTTCAAGTGAGAAGCCTATCGCCCTACCGACTACGGTAAGTGTAAATTTTCCTTTCGGGGCATAAAAAATTTGTGAAAATGGAACTAAATATTAATTCATTGATGTCAAGTAGCGGCGTGCGCTTTGGTACGAGCGGGGTTCGCGGGCTTGTTGATGGTATGACCGATGTGGTTTGTTTTGCTTACACGGTTGGTTTTTTGCAATATGCGATCAAAAAGAGTTCGACATTTGATCGTGTTGCGGTGGCGTATGATTTGCGGGAGAGTTCGCCGCGTATTGCATTGGTTGTGCGTAGGGCGATAGATTTTCTTGGATTTACGCCGATTGATTGCGGGATGATTTCGTCGCCGGCGGTTGCGTTGTATGGATTACAAGAAAAAATTCCGTCAATAATGGTTACCGGCAGCCATGTTCCCGAAGACCGCAACGGTATCAAATTCAATTTGCCCGACGGCGAAATTTTGAAACACGACGAATCGGCGATCCGCCTCGAAACCGTTAAAATTCCCAACGATCTCTTTGACCAATCCGTAACCCTCCACAACCTCGACGAATCACCCAAAACACAATCCGATAATGGCACGGCAAGACAAAATTACATCAACCATTTCGTTCGTGCATTTCCCAAAGATATTTTGAGCGGTAGCCGAATTGGCTTTTATGAGCATTCTTCTGTTGGGCGTGATTTGCTTGTTGAGCTTTATACACAACTTGGCGCGTCAGTTACGCGGCTTGGGCGTAGTGATAAATTTATTTCTGTTGACACTGAAGCGGTGCGTGAGGAGGATTTTCTGCTGGTCAAAAGTTGGGCAAAACAAGACAGCTCCGATGTTCCGCCGTTCGACGCAATTTTTTCAACTGACGGCGATTCTGATCGACCATTGATTTTTGACGAACACGGCGAATGGATACGCGGCGATGTCGCGGGAATATTGACGGCGCGTTTTTTGCTGGCGGATTGTGTGGTAACGCCGGTTAGTTCGAGTTCGGCGTTGGAGTTGTCGGGTTGGTTTAAAAATATTATTCGTACAAAAATTGGTTCGCCGTATGTTATAGAGGCAATGCGTAACGCTGCCGAACAAGGCTATAAACGAGTGGTGGGTTATGAGGCAAATGGCGGCTTCCTCACCGCAACACCGATCTTTATTGACGAAGATGCGTCGGAACATTCTCTCGACGCGCTGCCGACACGCGATCCGGCAATTGTCCATATCGCTTCGCTTTGTTTTGCAAGATCAATTGGCGGTTCACTTGCAAGCGTAATGGATCATTTGCCGCGTCGAGTGGTGATGAGCGACAGGTTGCGAAATTTTCCAACAGAATTAGCGCAACGGGAAATAGATGAGCTTGCAATTTCACCAGAGACAATACAATTAGTTTTCGCTGGTCTTGGCGAGCTTGTAACGTATGATTTAACGGATGGGATTCGTATTATATTGGGCGAAGGTGATATTGTGCATTTGCGACCGTCGGGCAATGCGCCGGAGTTTCGCTGCTACGCTGAGGCAGTAACAAAAGAACGCGCAAATTCCCTCTTGTGCAAAACTATGAATATCCTCGACTCATGGCGCAGACGTACCCAACACGACAAACACCCATTAAGCCAATAATTACAAAAGAAAACAATGCAAAAAATCCCCTTATACTGAAGCTACTTAAAATCCCTAAAGCTACGGTAAACTTGCAACGCAGAGCGTTAGGCAAGTGCAACACAATGTGAAGCGATTGTTCAAGGGCGAAGCCTATCGCCCTACCGGCTACGGTATATTTTGTCCCTCTGTTAATAAAATTTATTGAGCTATGTCTAATAATCCTGTTCAAATTGGTGGAGTGACTCGTTGTGGGGTTGGTGAGCGGTTTTTGTTGATTGCGGGACCGTGTGTGCTTCAGGCGGAGTTTAATTATGAGATAGCGACGGAGCTTGTGCGGTTGCGTGAGGCGTATCCGATCAATGTTGTTTTCAAAGGTTCTTTTGACAAGGCAAATCGGACAAGTATTGATTCATATCGCGGTATTGGTCTTGATGCCGGTGTAAATATGCTGGCGGATATTCGCGACAAATTTAATATTCCGGTAACAACTGATATACATGAATCGTATCAAGCTGCGGTTGTTGGTTCGGTTTGTGAGCTTATTCAGATACCGGCTTTTCTGGCGAGGCAAACTGATCTTTTGGTTGCGGCGGCGCAGACGGGGCGGGCAATAAATGTAAAAAAAGGACAATTCATGTCGCCGGCAGATATGAAAAATGTTGTTCAAAAACTCAACAAGGCAGGTTGTGAAAATGTGTTGCTTTGTGAGCGTGGGACATTTTTTGGTTATGGTCGGTTGGTCAATGACATGGGGTCGCTTGTAACGATGCGTAAATTTGGCGTGCCGGTGGTTTTTGACGCAACACACAGCGTACAAGAACCCGGCGGGCTTGGCAATGCAACCGGCGGAAATAGTGAACTGGTTGAACCTCTTGCCCGCGCCGCAACTGCCGTTGGAATAGATGCTCTTTTTTTAGAAACACACCCTGCCCCGCAGAAATCGCCCAGCGACAGCGCAAATATGTTGTCGCTTGAAAAACTCGAATCCCTGATTAAAACCGTTTTGGCAATCGATAGTTTGAATAAAATTTAAAAGGGTGGTTTTTTGGAAAGTCTCTTATACTCAAGCTGTTTTAAAATTCCAGAAGCTGCGGTAAACTTGCAACGCAGAGCGTTAGGCAAGCGCAACAACGTGAAGCGGTTGTTCAAGGGCGAAGCCTATCGCCCTACCGGCTACGGTATAGTTGACATGATTGTTGCGAGTTGTTATCATTTTGGGCTGTGTTTTTTGTCCGTTGGCGATTTCGTTGCGGGCAAAAAAAATATCGTGTTGAATTACTATGCTGTATACTCAAGCTGTTTTATACCGAAGCTACCTTAAAATTCCTGAAGCTGAACACGTAAGCGCAACAACGTGAAGCGGTTGTTCTGGGGCGAAGCCTACCGGCTACGGTATACCAGCTACGGTATATTTTTGACCTTTCTATTTTTTGGTTTCAATAACATGTTACTTGAGATAAAAAAACTTAAAAAATCATATCAATTACCAGACGGAGAAGAGCTTCCGATTCTTGAAATTCCGCAATGGGAAGTTGATGCAGGTGAGCAGGTTGTGTTAGTTGGTGCGAGTGGTTGCGGTAAGACTACGTTGCTGCATATTATCGCCGGAATATTGCGTCCTAGTATTGGGCATGTGTTGATTGACGGTTGGGACACGACAATCATGACAGAAGCGGAGCGCGATCAATTCAGAGCAAAACGTATTGGATACGTGTTCCAAACTTTTAACCTCCTGCAAGGTTTTTCGGCATTGGAAAACGTAATGATCGGAATGACATTCGCCAATGGTCGAAGCGATAAACAACGTGCAAAAGAATTGCTTGAAAAAGTCGGATTGGCACACCGGCTAAATCACAAACCAGCACACCTGTCAGTCGGCGAACAACAAAGAGTTTCCGTAGCAAGAGCATTGGCAAATAAGCCAAAATTAGTCCTAGCCGACGAGCCAACCGCAAACGTAGATGTAGGAAACCAACAGCAGGTTATAAACATGTTGAGAGATACTTGCAAGGACGAAAATGTTGCGTTGATTCTCGTTACCCACGCGCCCGAAGTTGCCAAACAATTCGATAGAGTTGACGAACTCGCCAAAGTAAACGTCGTCATCTCCAAAAGAGCATAAGGGAACGAAAAAAAATCAGCACGCAGAAGACGCAGATTTGGAGGAGATAGCCGCAAGATCAGAAAATAAATCTGATCTGCGACGACCCCTTCCAAATCAGCGTTATCTGCGTGCTGATTTTTTAAAGTTGACTTTTTATGTCGTCAATAACCTTTGACAATCTGAACAGGACCGATCAAGCCGGATTCGTATAAATTTCCGTTGGGACCTCGTCCGATTTTGAGTTTGCGGTCTGATTCCGGTAACTTGCGGTCGCCGAT
>JAIRWK010000176.1 GCA_031268995.1 Planctomycetaceae bacterium | reverse complement strand
GCGGCAAGGTTTTGCCCTTGAACAGCCACTTCTCGTTGTTACGCTTCGGGAAATTAAAATAACTTGATGGAATTTCTATACTCAAGCTGTTTTGAAATTCCCGAAGCGGAACACGCAAGCGCAACAACGTGAAGCGGTTGCTCAAGGGCGAAACCTATCGCCCTACCGGCTACGGTATAAATTCGAATAAAATCAATTTTTAAAAATTCCCTTGAGCATAAAAAATCCGTGAACGGTTATGCTCAATCTTGCACCGATAACATTATTCAAAACGTGTCCGGCACTTCCGGTTCGTCATCTTCTCTAATATTGTTGTAATTTGTTTTTGGGTTTGTTGCCCATTGTCCTGCGTCGGTTGCAAATTGTTCGTTGCTTGCGCCGCCGGAGAATACTGCAAAGTCGTTGTATTCGTCGATTGTATGGTACGTCGGGTCTTCAAACCTCGTAAATTCGCCCGTCCATTGCAAAACGGTGTCATCAATCCGTCCATTTCTTTGTTTTGCCACAATTATATCCGCCTTGCCGAGTAACCCTTTTTGTATTGCTTCTTCTTGGCTCATGTATCTGTCTTCGCGGTGGATGAATACTACGACATCCGCGTCTTGTTCGATTGCACCGGATTCACGTAAATGTGATAATTTTGGTCGATTATCTTTTGTCATTTCCGCTTGGCGGTTCAACTGCGCCAGACAAAGTATTGGAATTTTAAGCTCGCGGGCAAGACCTTTCAACCTACGCGCAATTTTCGACACCTGTTCTTGACGCGGTTCCATTGGATTTTCCGGCTCAATCAGACCGATATAATCAATCACAAGCAATCGCAGATCCATTTTCCTTTTTAATCGTCTTGCAACCGCCGCTATTTCTGAAATTGAACGGCTTGGCGTCTCGTCAATAAAAATCGGCGAAACCGATAACTCATTTGTCGCAATTTGAAATTTCTCGTGATCGGCGTGCAACATCCTGTTTTTGCGTATTTTCTCACTGTCAATACGACCGCGTGAACATATCATCCGCAACGTCAACTCAAACGCCGACATCTCCAAACTCACTATCAATACCGGCAACTTTTGATCTATCGCAACATGTTCGGCAATATTTGTCGCAAGAGCGGTTTTGCCCATCGACGGACGCGCCGCAACTATTATCAATTCACTTGAATGTAACCCCTCAAGAATCTCATCCAATCGCGGAAATCCCGTCTTGATCCCGTCAACAACTCCTTGCATCTTGCTGTCAATATAACTACGCACCGTATCAAGCGCAGTCTTGATATCGACAATCATATTCATCGTCAATGACTCGCACAACTCAAAAACCTGTTGCGAAGATTTATTCAACAGAACTTTCGGAACGGCATCAGCAGAATATGCTTCTTGTGTGATAGATGATGTGATGTGAATAAGTTGGCGCAGCAGGGATTTTTCGCGAACAATATCGGCGTAAAATGTTGCGTGAAATGTAACGTGAACGGATTGCATCAGCTCAGCAAGATACGCCGCACCGCCAACCGCCTCAAGCTCTTCACTCTTAGCCATCCGATCCGCAAGCAACATTATATCAATACCGCTACTGTCGTTACGCAAACTGACAATATTTCTAAAAATACGCCTGTTTGCATCGGAATAAAAATCCGTGTCATGCAATCGCGGTATAATCTCATCACAAAGCACCGGATTGAGCAAAAGCGCACCAATGACCGCACGTTCCGCTTCAAGATTGTGAGGCGGCACATGTTCAAATGACGTTATATCGACTGGCTTTGATTTTTTATTTGTTTTATGCCGTTTAACGGATTCCAGTTCTGTTGACATAAATCACAATGAATTCCAAAAAATATTCAGTAACGAGCGGTTAGTATTTTTTCGACCAAAATCGATTTTATACCGTAGCCGGTAAGGCGATAGGCTTCGCCTTACCGGCTACGGTATATTTTGGGCGATGCCTAATCAATCATAAGAAAATCTACACGACCGCCTATTTTGGCTTGGCAAAAAAATTCCAACAAGGGCGAGCAGTCTAACATCATTTTCAGAAAAGTACAGTTGTATGCCAAGCCGGTATACCGTAGCCGGTAGGGCGATAGGCTTTGGTATCTTGTGTAATTGGGGCAAAACGGAATACCGTAATCTTTTACCAAATAGCCGATAAAAAGGCATTTTGTCCATTTCGTGTTGTACACTTTGTTACGGTGCTGGTTCAAAAAAGAATGTCGCAGATTTATACTCAAGCTACTTTAAAATTCTTGAAGCTGAACACGTAATCGCAACAACGTGAAGCGGTTGTTCAAGGGCGAAGCCTATCGCCCTACTGGCTACGGTATACTCAGGGAAACATTACAAATGAAACTGGTTTTGTGCAGGAGTTTTTTTGCCGCAAAAGCGACAAAGTCGCACGAAGGCTTTTTAAAAAACCTTATTCGCCTTTGCAGTGTAATTAATCAAAAATTGATCTGGAATGATTATGTTGTATTCATTATAATTCCGCGAAGTTGTCATTAGTTTGGTCATTATACACTGGAGTTACTTTAAAATTCATGAAGCTGAAAACGCAAGCACAGCAACGTGAAGCGATTGTTCAAGGGTGAAGTCTATCGCCCATAGCGGCTACGGTGTGATTGGGGAAAATTTGATTATGAGATATTTGATTTGTTCATTGGTTATTTGTGTTTTGCCTGTTTTTCAAATTGGTTGTTGCAATTTTCCGGGCAAGGGAACTTGGAATGACAATGTTTCGGGATTATGGAGTTGGAGGTCGGGGGCAACAACTGCGCCCGAATCTGCTACGTTTGCAAATCAAGGATTGTATCTTGGTCAACAGAGCCGTTATATCTCTCCACCTTCAAGCGACCCTGTTGCTACGGTGCCTACGGAAATTATTGCGCCATTGCCCAATGTAACACCAACTTCTAATCCCGTTATTCCTTCCGCCAACAACACTATCCCAACCGCTCCAACCAATTCGCCAACACCTGTACCAATTCCAACTCCAATACCTCAACCCGCATCAACCATCCCAACACCGACTCCAAACTTGCCTTACGCCGATCCATTTGGAGCAAACGCAGTTACCGTTCCCGCAACTCCAACAATTACCGAATTGCCCGCGAACTATTTAGCGTCAGCAACTCCAATTGCATCAACCGCAACAAAACCGCAAGACACGCCGTTAGATTTCACCGCACCTAGAGCAGATGTCGCTTTGCCGGCTTCGCCATTCGCAAACAACGTCAACGCCGCTGTAGGTTCAATTGGTTCACCGGAATCGCTATTTGCCCCAACCCAAAGTTATGGCGATAACAATAAACCAACCTCAACAAATTTGCCCAATGTTGCACCGATAAACAATAACCCAAACCAAACCAACACAACACCGCCAAACGCAAATGTACCATTGACCGCCTACGAAATTGCCGCCGCCGGAACCGCCGAAACGGCATACCAAAGCATCAAAACCAGAACCGGAACACAAATAAAAACTTCACAAAACGGCGTTACCACTGTAACGACAGCAAGTGCATTGCCTGTAACTAGTTATTCTCATTTTGTAACAGAAATTAGCTCACCGGAATAAAGAACACGCCGAAACCTACCGCCGATATACCGTAGCCGGTAGGGCAATAGGCTTCGCCCTTGAACAACCGCTTCACGTTGTTGTGCTTGCGTGTTCAGCTCCATGAATTTTAAAGTAGCTTCAGTATAATCACTATAATCGTTAAAGTTTTCTTCTTTTATCACCGATATATTCTATGCTGTACTGTAGCCGTTACAGGTTGCAGTATGAATTATGGGTTATGTGTGTGTTCGATTCTTTTAAACTGCCCGCACTTGTATTTTCGAGGACAACTGATTGATCGCTTGTTCAGGTTCTGGAATTTTAAAGTGGTTTGAGTACAAGGTTGTATTTGCTGCGGTATTGTTTTATTGGTGGTGCAATGAGTATGTTTTTTCTTGTGTATATTTTGGGAATCGCGACAAGATGCCGGATTGTGTTGAAGGCAACGGTATTTTTTTCTGCTGTGATTTTTTTATTGTTATACTCAAGCTGTTTTAAAATTCCTGAAGCGGAACACGCAAGCGCAGCATCGCGAAGCGGTTGTTCAGGGGCGAAGCCTACCGCTCATACCGGCTTCGGTATACCGGTTGAGTTATTTGCGGAGTCAATTTACACAAAATCTATTTCAAATTTCCCGCAATTGAACACGGAATCTTATCAACACGAAGCGTTTGTTCAAGAACAAAAATCGTCATCTGTAACGTATTCTGTATTTAACGAGGTTTCGTTAGTTCGTGTGGAGGATTTGAAATTTTGGGATGATAATTTTGTTACGGAAGGTTTGGAGTTGAATTACAATGTAAATTCTGATGTTGATTTTTGCGGAGAGTTAGAGCAAACCGCATATTCCGAAACGTTTCTTGCCCAATCCAAACGAGGACGCGGCGGTTGTTTGTGGGGCAATTTCTATTACTCGAATACCACTCTTAAACCGAAAAATTCAGGCATCAAAATCAAACCGGAAGATTTCGGAATTCAAGTCGGGTTGGATGTTTTGACAGACCACGAAGTCTATTCAATGTTCATGGTCAACGCAAATGAATCAAGGACGAAAATTAACAATGCTACAAATTCGAGAATTGAGAATTTTGTTTTCGGTTATGGTAAGGTTTATCATTGGCAAGTTGCTCATGTCGGCTGGGGTGCTAGTATTGGTTATGATCAATATCGTATTTCGATGTTGGGGCAAAAGTTTTCGGGTAACGGGCTTCAATCGCGGCTTGATGGTGAGTTTGGTTTAAGTTTCATTTTTAAGAAGTGGGAAGTTAAGCCGTTCTATGCGCTGCAATATAACTTCCTTTATCATGGCGAGATAGATTCATCTCAAGGAATTGTGCAAAGCGACTGGAACGGTCATGGTTTGACGCAATTTTTAGGTATTCGGTTGAATTGGAAGCCGTTGGAAAACAGTTTATTGTTTCAATCGCGGGTAACGTGGGTTCATGAGTTGCTTAACAATCCGCCGCCGTTTTATTCTTCTCATTTTTCTTCGATCAAAGGCAAAGGCGCATCGACTCCGTCAATATTCTTTTTTGATGGCAATACTGGTCGTGATTGGTTGTGGGTTGGTTTTGGGATCAAGTGGAGTTTTTTATATCAGAGGAGTCTATTTGTTGACTATGATGCGTTGATAAATGGTCGGCAAGTATCGCACCTTGTGAATCTTGGGCTTTGTCTCGGCTGGTAAACTGATCACACGTACTACTCAAGGTAATTTCCAAAAATTAATTTTATGCGAATTTCTTATCCAAATTCGGTCGATTTCTATACCGTAGCCGGTAGGGCGATAGGCTTCGCCCTTGAACAACCGCTTCACGTTGTTGCGTTTGCGTGTTCAGCTTCAGGGATTTTAAAGTAGTTTCAGTATAACGACTGAAAATCGACCGAATTTGAAATAATTTTTTTTGGGCAAATAGTATTTGAGAAATTCCCAACGGGCGAAGACTACCGCCCATATAGGTTTTCGGTATAAAAATAATCCTAACGCAACGTCTCAATGGAAACAATAATCACCAGTTTTTCAAATCCTAAAATCAAAGACGTAATCAAATTGCATGAAAGTAATTATCGGCGTGATTCGCGGCGTTTTTTGATTGATGGTTTACGTGAAATTGAGCGTGCTGCGTTGAGCGGAATACAATTTTTGGAATTTTTTATATTGGAATCCAAAATTGATATTGCCCGAAAACTTGCCCCCAACAATAACGTAACGATAAATATAGTATCTGAATTATTGATACAAAAAATCAGGTTCGGCAATCGTAATGACGGAATAGTAGCGGTTGCTCTTTCTGGTCACGGTAAAAATTTGAGGCAGTTGAGCGATTTCCAAATTAGCGCAACAGAAAATCAATATAATATTGCGGATTTTAGTGATATAAACTCAAGCTGTTTTCAAATTCCCGAAACTGAACACGCAAACATAGCATCGCGAAACGGTTGTTCAACGACGAAGCCTAACACGAATAACGGCTTTGGTATTCCGTTATTCGTGGTACTTGAGAAAATTGAGAAACCGGGTAACATTGGTGCGGTTTTTCGTAGTGCTGACGGAGCTGGAGTGAGCGGCATAATTCTTGCCGACCAATTGACCGATTTGTATAACCCGAATACGATTCGGGCAAGTCTTGGGACATTATTTAGCATTCCTGTTGTTGAGACGGCGGGGTTGCGGGCAAGAGAATGGTTATTGGAGAATAATATTAGAATCGCTACAGCAAAATGCGGCGGTGAATTTTCGTACACAAAATACGATTTTCGCCAACCGACAGCAATCGTATTGGGAAGCGAGGCGGAAGGTTTGACGGAGATTTGGAGCGGCGAAAAAATTACGCCAATAACGATACCAATGTCAGGAGTTGCCGACAGCCTAAACATCTCCACCGCCGCCGCAATACTGCTCTACGAAGCAAAAAGACAAAGATCACACAATAACCAAAATGAACGACAATAGACTACAGGAAATTTCTAAAAACCATTTTAAAAAATCAGCACGCAGACGACGCAGATTTGGAAAAGATATTCGCAAGATCAGAAAATATACCGCAGCCGTTAAGGCGATAGGCTTCGCCCTTGAACAACCGCTTCACGTTGTTATGCTTGTGTGTCCTGCTTCGGGAATTTTAAACAGCTTGAGTAACGAATCTGCGTTATCTGAGTGCTGATTTTAAAATGGACAAAGTATTATTGAAGCAGTTTTGGGAAGTTACCTAAAGATTAATTTTATTCGAATTCGGTCGATTTCTATCGGCTTAAAAGCGACCAAACTTTCTGTTTCAGAAATAGAGGAGTTGTGATTTTTATACCAGCTACGGCATAAAAACCTCAACTATCAAAAAATCAATCATAAAAAATTTTATGTGCAGATATATTCGTCCGGAAATTTTATCTATGTCGGGTTATGTCCCCGGTGAGCAACCCGATCCCCAAGATAATGTGGTGAAATTGAATACTAACGAAAATCCTTATCGTTCATCTGAAAAGGTGTATGATGCGATTCGTTTGGTTTTGGAGTCTGGGTTATCGCGTTATCCAGATCCGTTGGCGTTGGGGTTTCGCGAGGCGGTATCGCGAAGGTATGGGGTTGATCCGTCGATGGTGCTTTGCGGCAACGGCAGTGATGATATTTTGACTATATTGACGCGGGCGTTTGTTGGCGGTGGCGAGTTGTTGCGTTTACCTTATCCGACGTATATTCTTTATCGTTCGCTTGCAGAGATACAAGGGGCGAAGAGTGAGTTTGTTTATTTCAATAAGGACTGGTCTTTGCCGGATGAATTTTATTCGGGCAAGGCGGATTTGCGGCTTGTTTTTTTGCCGAACCCTAATTCGCCGTCCGGTACAACAATTCCCAAAAAACGCATTTTGGAAATAGCCGAACAACTTCCTTGCCCTCTTGTTATTGACGAGGCTTATGTTGATTTTGCGGAGGACAGTTGTATTGATTTGGTTGGTAGTTGTGAGCGTATTATGGTTGCGCGTTCGTTTAGTAAATCGTATTCTTTGGCGGGGTTACGGTTTGGTTATCTTGTAGCGTCAACGGAATTGGTTGCGCAGATGTTGAAGGTCAAGGATTCTTACAATTGCGATGCGATTTCAATTGCGGCGGCGACGGCAGCGATTTCAGATGAATTTTGGCTGACGGAGAACAGAAAAAAAATTATTGCAACAAGAAATCGACTCACAAACGAAATGCGGGCAATTGGTTTCAATGTACCGGATTCAAATGCGAATTTCACGTGGAATACGCATTCGAATATTGATGTTCGTTTGATTTACGAGTATTTGAAATCGCGCGGTGTATTGGTGCGTTATATGAATTATCCGTTGTGGGGTGATGGTTTAAGGATCAGCGTAGGAACGGACGATCAAATCGACCAATGTATAAAACTAATCCGCCAATACGTTACACCGTAGCCGTATATTTCGTCTATACCGCATAAAACCATCACTAGTCCTCCCAACCCCCCCTAACCCCCATAGGTATTAAGTTAAGTGTTTAATCTCTTTATTTTTTTGGGAGTTTTGTTTCTTTTTTCGTAACTATTCAGTAGCCTAAAAAGATTTATACTAAAGGAGTTAAATCCTATTACCGATTTGTTGTAAATTTAACGATCAAATCCATTATTGCTTAAATATTAGCAGCTTAGGATTTTGTACCTATATTTATTGACATAAATCACTTAATTTTGACAAATTGTAACTCCTGTACAAATAACGGTTTTATACTACTGAATAGTTACCTTTTTTCTAGTGCCTGTCTTGTGGTTGTTTTTTTTCTTTTTTGTTGTGGTGGTATTTGGTCTAATAATTGTTCGATTTTTTTCAGTGTTGTGTTCAGCTCTTGTTCTTTGCCATTCCACAGAGCGTACATGAGTTTTGGTCTATTT
>JAIRWK010000148.1 GCA_031268995.1 Planctomycetaceae bacterium | reverse complement strand
TTCCCTATTCAACCCAAACCTAACCGCTTTCGGCTATTTTTAGGGCATTTTTACACAAAAAGTCCTGTTTTGAGGTGCATTTTCACCCAATTTTTACCCGGGTGCGTAACATGAGTTATAAGCGAATGCTATCTGCGTTTTGTGGTACAATCCGCCTTTTAGTTTTATTTGCTTTTCTTCTTTTAGATGTGTTAGTAGTGTGATCATTTTATGGTTAGTTTAGAGGGCAAAAGGGACATTGGGGACAAAGACACCTGACTCAAAAAAATAAACACTTGATTAATTTCTTTTAATCATCTTGAGTAAAAATTTACTTTGTCCCTTTTGTCATTTAAAAATCGGGCGATATTTTATTCATTTGTCGTATTATCTGATGTTTCGCCTCTATCGATCAAAATGAACGAGCTCCAGAAAAACGGGTGGGCGGCTAGTGGTTTTTCGTCTTTGGGTGTTATTTTTATTCTTGGTTCTTGTTCGGCTTCGATTGGTTTTATACCGACGTTTAGTATGGCTTGTCGCCATGCGTTTGCGGCGGGCATGTCGGGGTATGCTTTCATGAATTCACCGACAAGATCGTAAGTTGATCGTCCGCCGGTTCTCCATCGGCTGAGTAAAATTGTTTTTGTGCCGGTTGCTTCCAGTGTCATTGCGGTCATGAAAATATCGTTACCATTGGGCAATATTTTTGAAGTTCCGGCGGTTTTTGTTGGGCTTTCTGCTGGTGTGTGGAAGGCGGGCAAGACGACTAATTGTGGTCCGCCCCAAGGCAATGTTAGCCAACTTGCTATTGGATTTTTTATCTTATTTTTATCATTTGTAAAAGGCGACCACTCAAGCAATTGAAAGTTCGCAGTCGGAATATCATCCAACACAACCAGTTGCTTAACCTGTGTCGCGAACGATGAAGCTGTACCCGGAAAGTCCGGCAACTTGCTTTCTTTTGCCGGCATTGCTGCAATATTTTTTATCATGTTATCTTTTGTGTAGCGGTCAATTGCTTCAAGCGCAGCGGTCGAATCGTTTTTGCCCATCAAGTTACCATAAACAACAAGCGTTTCATCAACCTTGCTTCGTGCCGCTGCTTTTTTGGGGATACCGAGCGATGCCATTGGCGCGTAACGAATAATAATCGGTTCGCTGCTTGCTGAAATTAGCGGTCGATATTCGTCTTCAACTTGCACGGTCAACGCCTCAAAAGGTACGTACCAAAGCCGACCGTAAGGAACGACAACAAGCTCATTGAAATTAACGTTGCGCGTTTGACCGAGCAACCGCCGCAGTAACGCGTTTCCTGTTGTTTTCCATCTTTTATCCGAATCGATGATGTCTTCTTTGACTCGCAACAACGAATTAGCTTCGCGTTTATTTCCGATTGCTTCGAGATAATTTGTGATAAGTTGACCGAGTGCGGGTTCGCTTCGCGGGTTTGTGATTATCCATGATTGCAAGTTATGGCGGTCAACAAGGAATCCGTGCATTTCGCCAAGCGCATCTTCATAAAACGACAACATCGCCATTTTTTCGGGAAGTTCTTTGCGGAATTTATCGACCCTTACTATTTGCGGAAAAACTGTTGACACTTTGGTTCTGGACAACGCAATCGGGCGCAACATTACTTCTTGATCCAAACTTGCCGCTTGAAGATCGGCGAGCAATTTTTTTTGCAATTCAATTTGTGATTCTTCTTTTGGCACGATTGGAATATCGAATAGCCGTTTTTTGATTTCGCTGACCTTATCTGACAGTTGCCCGAATTTCGCGAAGTCAATTGCGAGCATATTACGTTCCTGCTGTACGTCGGCAACATCGCCGCCGTTGCCTTCAAACATAATCCGCAACGCAAGATGTCGAGGACCTAATTGTAATGACGACGGCGTATTGTTTTGCAATATTGAGTAGAATGCTGCGCGTCTTGCAAGTTCGGTGATGTCGAATGCTTTTTCCTTGTCCGCTAACATCGACGCTGCTACGACAAACCAACGTTGATACGCTCGCGGGTCAACACACGTCATAACCGTTATGCAATCGTGCGGTCGAATCGCCCAATCCGCTGCCGTCGGCTCACGTAATAAAACTTCGTACAAATCACTTGCTTCATGCGGCGAAATCAATCCGCGCGTCGCAACCATACCGTTACGAAACGCCGTTTCAAGCATCTCCAAATGATTCATCCAAAGCGAAGCACGGCGGTTTGTCATAATTGATTTCATTAAATAATCGTCGCCGGATTTGAGACGGTTTGCGGAGTAATTAACCAGAGCGGCCAAGTATTCAATTCTTGCACTGATATAAAAATTCCGCGCAGCTGCTTGAGTTTCAGGGGATTTTATCAAAGCCCGCGCGCGAAGACAAGCATCGGTCGCCGTCTTAATATCGCCAACTGCCAATGCATCGTCGGCGATTTCATGCAAAATCGGAACAAGAATTTGCGGACTTGGATTGGTTTTCGTTTTGGTATTTGCTTTGGCGAAGTAGGCGAGGGCTTGTTTAAGCGAGGGGATTGGTTTGGTTTGGTCAATTAGTTTTTGGGCTTTGGCAATGTTGGCGAATGTTTCTCCGGCAAGTGAAGTGTCGCCAAAATATGTTGCGCAAAGTGAGGCTTCAAAGAAATATTGTTGCGCTGCGGCAGCCTTGCCGTCTAGTAGCGAAATATTTCCGAGTTCGTTTAGTGCGTAGGCAGTGAGTTGGTGATCGAAAGAGGCTTGCATTAGTGTACCTTTTTCGAGTTGTGGGATTGCCATTTGGTAATCGCCGAGTGCCGATAATATCATCCCATGCAAAACATCAACCCACGCGCCGGAAAAATGATTCGGCGGATAAGGACGACTGTCAAAAATCTTGCCCAACTTCAATGTACGTTCGTCAAACCGCGATAAAGGTCCCAAAATTTCCGCACGACGTTTGATCGCAATTGCAAGCCGTGTGATGATTTCGTCGGCGTAAATTGTTGTGAGGCTGCTTTGGGCGGTGATTGCCGGTGTGTTGCCGATAGAGATGAGACGAGGCGATTGTTGAAGGATGCGGAATTTGCAATTCGTAAAATTCCCAACACCGCCCTTGCGCGTCGTTACACCCCAAGGCAACGCCGGACGCGCCATCAAAACCGGACTCATATCATAAGTAATATTGCTGAGCCAATCGGGTTGATCCATATAAATATCGATTGCCATGTTGAAGGCAACCATTGCGCTTTTGTAATCGCCCACTTGGTAGTGGCATTCGCCGATCATTGTCTGAAAACAAATCGAATCAATCCAATATATCGGCGAACCGTTTGGAAGATTGAATTTAACCGCGTGCTTAATATCGTCGGTGAGAAACTTCAACGCATTCGGAAAATCGCCTTGATCGTAAGCACGGCGTGAATTATTAAAATAAGGCGGCGGAGGCACAACCCGATTGACCATAACTTGCGCAACCGCAATCTCGCCAAATTCGACAGCAACAAAAATTAACGCCGCAAAAAGCGATAGCTTCACCGCCAACCCAAAAACACAACTCCAAATCATATTGTTGACTTCGGCAACAACATTACTATTTACATTTTTCATTAACATAATTTTAGTCTCCTTTACAGAACCAACAAAGAAAATATACCAAACCGGCAAAAAAACCAAGCCCAGCATAACCAAACACAACAATAAAACGATAACATCTATTCTACAAAATTACAAGTCCCGTAGATGAAAAGGATCTGTGACTCAAGGGACGCAAAAGACAGAAATGCCAAAAGGGACAGAAAGGACAGAATAGACATAGAGAGATTTTCAGTCAAACTCCCTAAATAATATTGAGCAAACTATTATCCTGAAGCTACTTTAAAATTCCAGAAGCTGAACGCGCGAGCGCAACGTGAAGTGGTTGTTCAAGGGCGAAGCCTATCGCCCATACCGGCTACGGTATAGCACACAGATGACGCAGATTTTGAGGAGATATTCGCGGATTAGATTTTATTTTCTGAATCTTGCGAATATCTTCCCAAATCTGCGGTGTCTACGTGCTAAAAAAATTTTTCCTAAATCTGGAAAAATAGGGATTGCGTTTTTTGAGAAATTGTTTTATACTCTAGCGGCATATAACCGTTCACGGTTATATTTTGGTATTGTATTTACATTGTGCAAGTGGTATTATTCGCGTTATGGGAAAACTTTTAGAAAGTATCAGGTTTCTTGAGAAAGAAAATGCTACGTTGACAAAACTCGTTGCGGAGTTGCGTGCCGAAAATGTGAAGTTGCGTGCGGAGCTTGCGTTGTTGCGTAGGCACTCCGGCAACTCGTCCAAGCCGCCTTCTTCTGATGTAGTGAAACCTCCGAAAGACAATTTTGGCAAGCGCAAAAAATCTCACCGCAAAATTGATGCGCAAAACGGTCATCCGAAACATGACCGCATTCATTTTACCGACGATCAAATCGATACAACAATCGAACACGAACTCACCCAATGTCCGCATTGCAACGGCAAACTTACCCAAACCGATAAAGTAACTAAAACGCAGCAGGTTGAGTTTGTTGACTTGTTGCCGCAACAATCACATATTCATCGTGACGAGAGCGGTTGGAAAGAGAATGGGAAGTTGCAATGGGTTTGGGCGTTTCGCGCGTCGGATTTTTCGGTGTTCAAAAT
>JAIRWK010000146.1 GCA_031268995.1 Planctomycetaceae bacterium | reverse complement strand
TAATTTCAGCCAACGGCAGATCAATGAAAACAACCGTTGACACTATCAAAAATCTCGACTACATCGGCGTACTAGATATGCTAGGAAAAAATTAAACCGAATGTATGCAGAACCTTGTTGCGTTTGCCTAACGCTCTGCGTTGCAGGTTTACCGTAGCTTCAGGAATTTTAAAACAGCTTGAGTATAAACCAAATAAGCACGCAGACGACGCAGATTTGGGGAGAGATTTTCGCAAGATCAGATTTTTTTATTTTCTTATCTTGCGATTATCTTTCCTAAATCTGCGTTATCTGCGTGCCGATTCTTTTAATCGTATTTGTCCGAGAAAAAAGATAAGCAACTTGACGTTTATTTTGCCGTCTGTACAATTGCGTCCTTTGACGTGCTGGAGTTGCTGTTCAATACTGTTACACACTGTACCAAATTTGGTGTGGGCAAAACCTTTTGTCCATGTCGGTTTCGGTATAACTTTAGAAACAAAACTAAAAAATTTGAAATGTCTGTTGAAATACCAATATCGAAAATAGTTCAGGGACTTGAGCCGTCGGCTACGCTTGCAATGTCCGCGAAAGCAAAAGAACTCAAAAGCAGCGGAAAAACCGTTTATGACTTGAGCGTCGGCGAACCCGATTTTATAACACCTCAACATATTCGCGATGCCGGAGTTGCGGCGATGAATTCGGGGCATACAAAATACACAATTGCAAGCGGCATTCCCGAATTGAAAAAAGCAATTGTCGAAAAATATAAATCGGATTACGGGTTTGAATACGGCGTAAATCAAATCGTCGTCTCCAACGGCGCAAAACATTCGATTCACAACATTTTTTTCACAATAGTTGATCCGAAAGACGAAGTGATTATTCCTGCGCCGTATTGGGTTTCTTATGCGGAGTTAGTGAAACTTTCCGGCGGTATTCCGGTTATCTTGCAAACAGAAGAATCAAACAACTTCAAAATGACACCGGCACAACTGGAAAAAGCCATAACACCCCGCACAAAAATACTGCTCCTTTGCAACCCGTCAAATCCAACCGGAGTTATGTATAATCGCGAAGAATTGGAAGCGATTGCGGAGGTGGTTATTAGAAAAAATCTGTTCGTGTTGTCCGATGAAATTTACGATAAATTAGTTTATGGCGATAATAAATTTGTCAGTTTTCCGACGATTTGTGAGGGGTTGCGTGAGCGGACGATAGTTGTCAATGGCGTGAGCAAAACGTATGCGATGACTGGTTGGCGTGTTGGTTGGACGTTTAGTCCGGTCAATGTTGCGAAGAAGATGGGCGAGTTGCAAAGTCAAGAGACGTCGAATCCTTGTAGTGTGAGTCAATTTGCGGCGTTGGCGGCGTTGACTGGTTCGCAGGATTGTGTATTGACGATGTTGTCGGCGTTTTCGGAGCGGCGTGATTATGTTGCGGGACGGATTAGGGAGATTGACGGTTTGAGTTGTCCAGATATGGGCGGTGCGTTCTACGCATTTTTCAATATAAAGAAATATCTAGGCAAAAAAATCGGCGGCGTGTTGATTGACAGTTCCGAAAAATTCTGTCTGGAATTGTTGACCCAAAAACAAGTCGCAACAGTAATGGGTTCGGCTTTTGGTTGTGAAGGTTATGCCAGAGCATCATTCGCGGCAAGCCTCGACGTTCTAAAAGCAGCATACGATCACATCGCAGATTTTGTCATGGATAAATAACGGAAGGAATGTTCCCAAAAACTCTATGCTCAAGCTGTTTTAAAATTCCTGAAGTTGCGGTAAACCTACAACGCAGAGCGTTAGGCAAACGCAACAACGTGAAGCGGTTGTTCAAGGGCGAAGCCTACCGCCCATACCGGCTTCGGTATGCCATCCCCTGAACAACCGCTCCGCATTGTTGCGATTGCGTGTTCAGCTTCGAGAATTTTAAGGTAGCTTGAGTATAAAATATTAAAAAATGTTCCAACAAATCGTCATTCGGAAATACGTTGACCTGCAATCTGCCAAGATCAAATCAGCTTACGAATTGTACAAAGAATATTTTCTTAAACCCAATATTCAAGAAACTATTCGTCATACCAGAGAAGAAGAATTTCAAGATGGTTTTCTTCGCAAATTATTTGTCGAAGTGCTAGGTTACACGCTCAAACCCGACACGGATTTCAATTTGGTACGGGAAGAAAAAAACGAAACTGATTCCAAAAAAGCTGATGGCGCAATTCTCATTAACGGCGAAGTCCGCGCGGTTATCGAATTAAAAGACACAAAAACAACCGACCTAAAATTCATTGAACAACAAGCATTCGGTTACAAATACCAACACGCAAACGCAACCTATGTTATTACGTCCAATTTTGCAAAGTTACGTTTTTATATTGACAACGCTGTAAAACATATCGAATGGAATCTTTTTGAACTCACAGAGGAACGGTTTGCGACTCTTTGGCTTTGTCTTGCTTATGAAAATATCTCTGATGATTTGCCGAAGAAATTAAAAACCGAAACATTAAGCCGCGAAGATAAAATCACCAAAGAATTTTACGAACATTATAAACAGTTCAAAGATGCTTTATTCAACGATTTAATTGCTAACAATCCGAATCGCAATAAATTGATCTTATTTACTTGTTCGCAAAAAATACTTGATCGAATGGTTTTTATTTTATTTTCGGAGGATTGCGGATTGCTGCCGCCGAATACGATACAAAAAATTATTCACGAATGGAAAACATTTGAAGAGGCAGATGAATATCGTCCGCTTTGTACGCATTTCAAAAAATATTTTTCGTACTTAGACAGCGGCGGCAAAGGAAAAAACAAAAATATTTTCGGCTACAACGGCGGTCTGTTCGCGACAGACGAAATTCTCAATGATCTCAAAATTTCCGATTCGATATTGTTTAATCATCTCAAAAAATTGAGTGATTACGATTATCGCGGCGAGGTCAATATTGATATTCTTGGGCATATTTTTGAAAATTCTCTTGCGGAGATTGAGAAGTTGAAATATGAGTTGTCTGGAATTGAAGGCTATAAATTACGCGAGACAAATAAGCGTAAGAAAGACGGAATCTTTTACACGCCGCGTTACATTACATCGTACATTGTTGAAAACACTCTCGGTAAATTATGTAACGATAAAAAAATTGAACTTGGAATTAACAACGAAGAATTTGTTCCGATGGAACCGAAAGGCAACGGCAACGGCAAAAAGAAAAATAATTCTCAATCCAATCCGTTGCTTGAAAAGTTAGAGACATATCGTCAATGGCTTTTAGAGTTGACGGTTTGTGATCCTGCTTGCGGAAGCGGAGCGTTTTTGAATGCGGCATTGGATTTCTTGAAAAATGAACACCTTCTCATCGATAAATTAATCTCAAAACTACTCGGAATCTCAATGATATTTTCCGAATTTGAAATATCAATTTTGGAAAATAATCTTTTCGGAGTTGACATCAATGAAGAGAGCGTTGAGATTACAAAATTAGCATTATGGTTGCGCACGGCAAAACCAAACTGCAAACTCAATTTTCTCGACGCGAATATTAAATGCGGCAACTCATTAATTTCCGATCCGAAAATTGATCCCGACAAAGCCTTCGACTGGCACAAAGAATTTCCGCACATTTTCAAAAAAGGCGGTTTTGATGTCGTTGTCGGTAATCCGCCGTATGTAGATTCGGAAACAATGACGAAATTTAAGCCAAGTGAACGGCAGAAATTGGCAAATCTTTATTCGACGGCTACAGGAAATTGGGATTTATTTGTAGTATTTATTGAAAGAGCAACACAACTTGTCAAACACGAAGGAATGGTTTCGATGATTGTTCCGAATAAACTTGTTGCGTCAAAATATGCGGTTGATGTCCGTCAATTACTAGTCAGTAAAAATTTATTGAACGTAACGGACTATTCCAAAGTAAAAGTTTTTGAGGAGGCGAATGTTTATCCGTGTGTATTTGTTCTCGAAAATGACAATGCTTGCGGTTTTGTGGAAGTCAACCGGATGAATTCACCTGAAAATATTTATTGTACGAATATTGTTGATTTGCGAATCTTAAAGAACGAATCTTATTGGGACAAATTTTTTGTTTCGCCGCAAGTACAGTTATTGTTACAAAAAATATCTCAATTTACAAAACTGCAAAAATATTTACCTGGTATTTGCGGCGGTGCTACTGTTGCGGAAGCCTATTTGTTGAAAGAAAAAATTGTCGAATATGCTCATCAGAACCAACCGCATAAACGTTTTGTAAACACTGGTACTATTGACCGTTACACAAACTTGTGGAATTGCCGCAAAACACAATACATCAAAAATCAATACGCAGCACCAATCATTTTAGACGAAGATATTAAAACAATAAACACGACTCGATACAATCAATCGGCATCATCGAAAATTATTGTTGCGGGAATGTCTTTGTCGCCGGAAGCGTTCTACGATAACGGCGATTGTATCGCAGGAAAATCAACAACAATTATTCAAGGTAAAGAAAAAAAACTAAAGTTTATATTGACTATTCTGAACAGTAAACTTATCTCATTTTGGTTTTCCAATTCATTCAGTTCAATAGCGATGTCAGGTGGTTATGTTAATATTGGAGTCAATGAATTATCAATGGTTCCGATTTGCGACACTCAACATAAACAACCTTTTATCAAATTCGCTGACCAAATACAATCGTTGCATGAAAAAATTAAATCAATACGTCAATCATTTCTTGAACGCTTAACAGATAATTTTGACAATATAAAAATCACCAGACCATTGACTCTATTTGATCAATTACAATTTAAACAAATTCTTTCAGAATTGAAAAAACAAAAAATAATAATTCCATTAAATAAGCAATCAGAATGGAAGGAATTTTTTATAGATTGTCAGAAACAATACAACAACACTAGAAATCAAATCACAGAAACTGACCGCAAAATCAATCAATTTGTTTACGAATTATACGGATTAACAGACGAAGAAATCAAAATCGTTGAAGGATAAATATTCAAAATGGACTTCCTGTTATACCGAAGCCTGCCGCCCGTGTTGGTTATGGTGTAGGTTTCTGTGTGGGGGTGTGGTTGACGGGCTGGGCGGGATTATTTATACTTTCGGGCGATGTTTGTTGGCAAGCGGTTTGCCGACATCTGTAAGAGGTTTGGTTCGTGTTGATCAAATTCGTTGTAATCGGGTTACATGTTTTACGCGAATGGTTGTCAATTGAAAATCAAATGTTTCAATTTTTGATCGGCACGACAAGGATAACATAAATTAGAAAACGAAAATGAGATTAAAAAAACTTGTAGCATTTGTGAGTGTGATCACAATTGGGATTGGGGCGGTTGCTTTGGCGAAGGATTGGCGTAGCGGTATTGCGTGGACGGAACCGAAAGTGGTAACTCCGGCGGATACATTGGGCAATCCTCCATCGGACGCGGTTGTGTTATTCGACGGCAAGGACACATCGGAATGGGATAATGACTCATGGAAAGTGGTTGATGGTTCACTTGTTGTCGGCAAGAGAGACATCAGGACAAAAAAGAAGTTCGGCAGCGTTCAATTGCATATTGAGTTCGCCGTACCGGTCAACGATAGAGGCGGTCAAGGTGCGGGAAACAGCGGCGTTTACTTCGGTTCAAATTACGAAGTACAAATTCTCGATTCCCACGCCGAAAAAGATACCAAAGGTAACAATAAAAAAGTAACCTACTTCGACGGTCAATGCGGTTCGATTTATAAACAACGCGCACCGGAAGTAAATGCTTGCAAAAAAGGCGGAGAATGGCAAACTTACGATATTGTTTTCAATCGTCCGAAATTGCAAATTGCCGAAAAGAACGGTAAAAAGGTTGTCGAGAAAGTTATTCGTCCGGCGTATCTTACCGTTTTCCATAATGGCGTGCTGATTATAAATCACCATGAATTGGAAGGTTCAACTTCTTATGATAATGCGCCGCATTATGATGTCCATGAGGAGTTGTTGCCGATTCTGTTGCAGGATCACGGCGCGCCGGTTAAATTCAGGAATATTTGGATTCGCGAGATTCAAGATGATAACACAAAACCAAAACAAGAACGCGAACCTTATTTCAACTAAAAATATGCCAAAGCCGGTATGGGTTGTAAATTTTGCCCATATCGGCAAGGCGTATATTTGTGCCGTGAATTTCGGGAATTCAAGATCGCAAATGCTTGATTCCGACGGGTGAGAATTATTTGAGTAATTCTGTGCGAAGTTGCTGAAAACTTTAAACGTGAACATTTACCAATTTACATCGAACTGTATTTAAACAAAAAATCAAAAAATTATGTCAAAACAACAATTACCGGATTATGTTAATTCAGCGCAACCTACGCCATTTGAGAAGCGGGCGGGTTGGCTTATGACCACAGCTGCTTCTTATGCTGGGGTTATGCTTTGGTTTGTATTCTGGCAACAGGTACCTGCCGGTGCTTCGGGAGTTATGGGCGGTACGCTTTCGCAAGGTCTCCAACTCGCAATTGGAAGTCTTGTTTTAGCCGCGTTTCTTTGTTATCTTCTTTGTTATCTTGTTCCGGGTTTACTTGGGATGAAGACGGGTTTACCGCTTGCGGTGGTTGGTACATCGACTTATGGGGTTACGGGCGGATTTCTGATGCCGGGTCTTTTGATGGGGCTTCTGCAATTCGGATGGCTCAGCGTCAACGCCTACTTTTCAGGTCTGTTACTCGTTACAACTTTCGGTTGGGCAGCTGGTTCGCCGATACACTTGATCGTGTCAACCGCGTGGGCAATTTTGGCAATGCTCATGGGAATTTTGGGTATTCAGTATGTGGGCAAAGTTGCTTCGTTTTCGCCGATTATCCCAATTGTGATTCTCGTAATTTTGCTGGTAAAAACTTGCGGCAATGCCGGTAGTTTTGACACGGAGAAAATGTTAGTAGCCGAAACCGCGAATCAAAATGCCGCCGCAACACGATTGCAAGAACTCGGAAAAGATTCGGAAAGATTCGCCGCGCCGTTTTTGCTCGACAAAGACAAATTGGCGGATTACAAAAAGGTTGAAGCCGAATATCTGGCGAATAGGCAAGTTAAAAATTCGCAACCGGCTTCGCTTTGGGGAGTTGGTACTTTGGGTGTTGTTTCGTTGATTTGTGCTTACGTGATTGGTTTTTTTGCAACTGCCGGTGCGGCAGGTGCGGATTTTGGGCGTAACAACAAAAACAGCGTCGGAGTTCATCTTGGCGGTCTTGTTGGGATTGTGTTATCAACTTCTTTTGCGGGAGTGATTGCGTTGATAGTTGTTGCCGGAGCGCAAAAAATGATTCCGCCAAACCAGAATACTCTGCTTGCTACTTACGACGTAACCCAACTTTTTGCGGTCGTTTTAGGCAATGAGTGGCTGGCAAAAGTGTTTTCGTTTTTGCTCGCGTTGGCAGCGTTCCCGTCCGCGTGTTTTTGTACATTTATTGCGGCGAACTGCATCAAAACATCTTTCCCAAGTGTTAATCAATGGATATCATGCGGACTTGGATGTTTTGCAGCGATTATGCTTGTTATTACAGGTTACGCAAAGGACGCGCCAGCGGTTTTCAACGTTATAGGCGCGTCATTTGGACCTATCTGCGGTGCGATGGCTGCGGATTATATTTTGTCGGGTTTCAAATGGGCTGGACCGCGTGAAGGGTTTAATCCGGCGGGTTGGTTATCGTGGATTTTGGGCTTTGCTGTTGGCGGTGTGGCGATGGTTTATCCAGAATTCAATGGACTAAGGTTAGCTGAAATAATTCCTTGTCCGCCGTTGTCTGCGTTTGTTGTGGGATTTGTGTTTTATATCATATTCGCATTGAATGGTTTGCAGAGCAAAGTCATAGATATGCTGCAAAGAATTGATAATAAATAATCGTAGCCCTCAACGCGACGGTTAAGTTTGAAAACCAGAGGAATCGTAAGGACATCGGGACAAGATATTGTCCTGATGTCCTTTGTCTATCAAGTCATTAGACACGCCCTGAAATAAAATTACCATTATGCCCTAAAGTTAGGGGTGGTTTTATGTTGGTACGTGTCCGGTATTGGGGAGTTTCTCCTAGACTCTCATCTAATTGCCATTTTGGGTTTGCGATGCTTTAATGTTCTGATATGCTCACAGGGAATTTCTAAAAATTAATTTGTAACTATTCAGTCGATAGAATTTTTATCAACCACAGAGAACACAGAGTTCACAGAGGTGAATTTTAAATACGAAAAGATACGAAAGAGTTGAAAATGAAATTTTCGTCTATTT